>USSR01000727.1 GCA_900557355.1 uncultured Bacteroides sp. | reverse complement strand
TTACGTCGTAATGGCTTTTGGGAGATCAAGAAATGAATATCTTATGTGAGTGATTCTTTGCATATCTGATTATTTATTGTGTTCTTTGTATTACATAAAATGTATAACGTAAAACATGTAATAGCCATGAAGCCTAATAATCCTTTCCTCGTATCACTACTTTAATAAATAAAGAACTAATCTACAACACCCCGGACGGATATATCGTCTACGACCGCTTCTTTGGGAAATGGCTGAAAGATACAGTGATATAACTGAAACTTATTTAAGTTATTTAGAAAAAGGATGGAATAACAGCACAAAATTACTATTTTTGTTTCGTTAATACGTTTAGACAAAGATTTTATGAACAAAGAATATTATCCTAACAATGATTATTCATATAATGCAGATGACGTAAGCTTCAGAATGCAGCATCTACGCATGGCTGACTTTATCGCCATGGTGGATAACCATAAACTGGATTTATTCGAAAATGACACAGAACTCAGCAAATATCTGAATGCGTGGAGCAACAAGAGAAAAAGTCTTTTTATCGAATCTTTGATGATTAAAATTCCAATTCCATTGTTCTACATTGATGGCAGTCAGCCGACATGGAAAATCATTGATGGCATCAAACGACTATTTGCTGTATACGATTTCATACAAGGTAAATATAAACTAGAAGGTCTGCAATATCTGAAAAGAGAATGTGAAGGATGCTCTTTTTCTGAACTATATGGGTATTTGTCCTCCAGAATTATGGAAGCAGAGATCATGGTTTATATCATAAATCCCGGTACTCCCCAGCAAGTAAGATACGATATTTACCAACGACTGAATCTGGACAGACGAGGAATTATCTGGAACAAAATTCAGCATGTATTCTTTCGGGAGCTTTCTACGGAATTCTTCAGGCCATTAGCAGAGTCCGAAGCTTTCAGAAACATTGCCGGCCCATATTACTCACCACAGAGACTGGAAGATAGAAAACTTGTAATGAGATTTGCAGCTTTCTGTATCTTCGGATATGAGAATTTTAATGGAGATATTGAAACTTTTATCTCTAATGCTCTGTTATCTCTCAAATACAATAACTATCCGTTAAATGAATTAGCAGAGAGATTCTATATAGGAGCAGAAAGAACATTCTACTTGTTTCAAGATGGAGATAAAGATAGAGTAACTTTAGCAAGAGATATGCTAGATGCTCTGACATGGAATATGTCTGAACTTCCAAGTTATGATTTTGATTTATTAATGGAGAAGAAACAATATTTCCTGAATGAATATGAAAGGTTCAAAGTTGATTATTTCCACTTACAGCAACCAACAAATACAGTATATAAGGTAAAAAGGAGATTCAGAGGCATCAATGAATTAATAAAGAAATGCATCAATTAAAATGATAAAGAATATCAAACTGAAAAATTTCAAAGTTTTCGAAGACGAAGATATAGAATTGGCGCCACTAACTTTGATTACCGGTATCAATGGTATGGGAAAATCGAGCGTCATACAGTCTCTCCTACTACTAAAGCAAAGTTATGAGATCGGTTATCTGGAACTAAAAAAACAGGTTGATTTATCCAATGACTATATTGACCTGGAATCAGCAGAAAGCCTATGCTATACAATGGCTAAAAGCAGAACTGTAGATGTAGGAATTACATTGGATAATGGTGACTCCCACCAATGGAGTATAAACGCTTCCGACCCCAAACAGAAAATTCTGGATTGTCAATACACCGGCAATGGGAATTTATCAGACATCTCTTTATTTAAAAATGACTTCATTTTTCTGGAAGCAGAAAGATGGGGACCAAGAAGCGTATATAACAAAAAAGAAACAAGAAATTATAATACCAAACTAGGAATACAAGGTGAACTAACCCCCGCCTATCTGCTTGATGCAATTGCGAACAATGAAAAGATCGGCATGGAAGGCATGAAGCACCCCAATGTAGTGGACGGTTCCGATCAGCTATACGAAAATTTGAATGCATGGATGGAAGAAATCGTCCATCTGCCACTCAGAGCAAGAGTAACAGAAGTAGATGAATCGACAGTCAAACTCCTTTATAATATTGAAGGATCACTGGGAAGAAGCTACTCTGCCCTGCAAGTAGGATTCGGACTTACCTTCTGTCTACCTATTGTCGTAGCACTACTAAAGGCACGAAAAGGAGATTTACTTATTATTGAAAACCCGGAAGCACACTTGCATCCTGCTGCGCAAGCCAAACTCGGTATGCTTATCTGCCTCGCTGTGCATAATGGTGCGCAGATTATTATCGAATCACACAGCGACCATATATTAAATAGCCTGCGATACTCATTCAAAAAAGGAATATTGACCAACGAACAAGCCAAAGTGCTATTTATACGCCGAATTATCGCTGACGGAAAAGTTTATCCGGATCTCGATTATATTGAAATAAAAGAGAATGGGAAATTGAGTCACCGACCAGATGACTTCTTCGACACATGGGACAAAATGCTAACTGAACTAATCTGAAAAAATGGACGCTTATCTGAATGAATTGTCACTATGTACCTATCCTACACATGAGGCAGCCCGAGATTCTTTCAAGAACTTTGGAGAATGTATGAAATTATTAGGCGGCTTTGGAATAACCTGCATTCGTGTACCGGAGGACTTGGGCAACCATTGTTTTATTCATGGGACTTCTTATTATCAAATTATACGGGACAATAATTTTATCGATGATGAAGACCTGAGAACGTTAATGAAAAGTGCATTGGGCACCCTGTTTCAGGAAAAGGAAATAGAAGATAAATATTACATAACAGACATGAATATAGGCAATGTCCCATGCAAAGGACTGGGTCTTGCCTGCGAACAGGTAACTAATTCTGTTGCTATTAGTTTTACACATGAGAAGTGGACAGCACCTACATATTGGGTATCGATCACTGTACTTGATGACGAAGCCGAACCGGAATCTTTTTTATCAGAAACGCGCAATATATGCAACCAGCAACAATGCCAGACACACAAAGATTCTTTGATAAAGAGAAAAGCATTTCTAGTACAAACCGGTTACGAATTATGGTTAAAAAGAAACGAATTATTCCCAAATCTCAAGTTCTGTGAAGGTGTAAAAGCACAAATGAAATCACTCAAGAACGCAACTTCTGAATTAGAACAAGTGATCATCAAACTATGTGAGCTACAATCTGTTGCTTCAAGGTGTACGATAGAAAAAGGAATACAGGAAAGTGATTTTACCTCTAAAGTAAGTTACGAATCAAGACAACGCGAAAAAGATTTACGAGACAGATTGACATTTCTCTGTCCGGACGGAAAGAATCATCTATGTTCATGGCATGCTCGTTACACACCAGGAGCGGGAAGAATTCATTTCTATTCTGTAGAAAGTGACAAAGTCTTTTATATTGCTTATATTGGTCCCAAAATTATACAAGAGTAATTGTATATTGATAACACAGGTAATTGAACAGAGGCAATCTGAAAATGAAAACTTTTCGAAACATATCTACTTTTTATCACATTATCTTTGTTTATCTCTTATAAACCTGTATATTTGAAGTATTATAACTGATACATTTATATTAATACAGAATTACTATGAGTCATACCATC
>USSR01000726.1 GCA_900557355.1 uncultured Bacteroides sp. | reverse complement strand
ATGTTACGGATTGGCAGTAGCATTGTGTTGGGTCACGATGCTTTGTTGGGGATCATGGGGAAATACTCAAAAACTGGCTGCCAAAACATGGCGCTACGAGTTGTTCTATTGGGATTATGTGATCGGTATACTTCTTTTCTCTCTGGTTTGGGGGCTGACGCTGGGCAGTACCGGAGAAGCCGGGCGCGGATTTATACAGGATTTGTTGCAAGTCAGTCTGGAAAACTTTTGGAGTGCTTTTCTGGGTGGTGTCATTTTCAATGCTTCTAATATATTGTTGTCGGCTTCCATGTCATTGGCCGGCATGTCGGTTGCCTTCCCGATAGGAGTGGGGCTGGCATTGGTGTTAGGTGTATTTGTCAACTACTTCAGTGTGCCGAAGGGCGACCCGGTTATTCTTTTTCTAGGTGTATTCCTGATTGTATTGGCTATTATTTTTAATGGAATAGCTTCCGGCAAGGTTTCCAAAGCATCCGGTCAGGCTACCCGGAAGAAAGGTATTCTGATTGCTGTCTGTGCCGGCATTTTGATGGCGTTTTTCTATCGTTTCGTAGCTGCGGCTATGGATTTGGAAAACTTGGAATCACCTACTGGCGGTATGATGACTCCCTATTCTGCCTTGTTTGTGTTTGCAATAGGTATCTTTGTCAGTAACTTCCTCTTCAACACTTTGGTGATGAAGAAGCCTTTTACGGGGTCACCTGTGTCTTACAGCCAATACTTCAAAGGAGATTTCAATACTCATTTGGTTGGCGTTCTGGGTGGTGCTATTTGGGCATTGGGAACTGCGTGCAGTTATATTGCCGCCGGAAAAGCCGGAGCTGCCATTTCCTATGCATTGGGACAAGGGGCAACGATGGTTGCCGCATTATGGGGACTGTTTATCTGGAAAGAATTTAAAGGTGCTTCCAAAGCTACTAATTTGTTGCTTACTCTGATGCTCATTCTCTTTATTTCCGGTCTGGCGCTGATTATTGTGTCGGGGGGAAGCTGATAAATGATTTTTGATTATTACTAATCTATTTTATAAACACATGCTATGAAGAAGAATTTCCTAAGACTATTACTTAGTTTCTCAATTATGTTAGTAACTCTGCCTGCTGTCACTATCTGTGCCGGCAATGATGCTTCCGGCAAACAGAAAAAAGAAAAAACGGAGGCATCGGATTTAGGTGTAAAGCCCATTACCGGTACCTGGATAAATCTGGCATATAAGGATGTTCGTAATAAATATACGAATCCGCAAAGTTTCGATAATACAGATCCGGAATTGTGGAAAGCCAAAGTGCGCGAATTGTCGGCTATGGGCATTGAATATCTGGTATTTATGGAAGTAGCCAATGAAGGTAAAGCCTATTATCCTTCTAAACTTATGCCTTGGTGGTACGATAAGGACAAACAGAGTCCCGTAGAATCCATTCTTGACGAGGCTGCCCGGCATAATATGAGGATTTTTATGAGTACCGGATGGGCAAAGGATCAGGATGATAATTTGCTGGATCCTGCCATCAAGCAACGCCAACTGCAAATGATGGAGGAACTGGCTGCTCTTTATAAGAATCATAAAGCCTTTTACGGCTGGTATTTGCCGGTAGAAGATTGTCTTTGCCCTATTTTTGCAGAACATGCTGTACAATCGGCTAATGCACTGACCGAAAAGGCAAAAGCATTGACTCCGGGTAAGAAGACTTTGATTTCTCCCTATGGTATCGGGTTGTCTGAATTTGACAATCCGGAGTATGAGAAACAACTGGCAAAACTGGAAGTCGATATTATAGCCTATCAGGATGAAGTGGGCTGTGTGCGCGATAAATTTATGTTGCCTCGCTTAAAGAAAACTTGGCAACGGTTGAGGGACATCCATAACCGTCTGAACATCGAGATGTGGGCGAATTGTGAAACTTTCACTTGGGAACAAGGAACCAATGACCGTACTTCTGCTCTTATTCCGGCTGCTTATCCGCGTCTCTTGTCTCAACAGGTGGCTGCTTCTGCTGCGGGAGTTGATAAGATTATCTCATTTATGTTCTGTGGTATCATAGAAAATCCCGAATCAAACTATCAGTTGGGGCAGCCTGTATGGTCGAACAAGGTATATAATGACTATATGGACTGGAAGAGCCGGGCAGAATACTGGCAGTTGGCCGAAGCTGCCTTTATGGAAAGACTGGCTAATGGGGCCACTGCCGAAATGATGTCGGGCAGACCGGAATTGAAGGCATTGCTGGATGGCAGAGTTGCTGAGGAAGATAGTAAGGATACCCGCTGGGTGAAGTTCGGGAAGGGCTATCATGAATTTGTAGTAGACTTGCAGAAAAAGACAAAATTGCAGAAAGCCGTGCTTCGTATGCTGAACTACAATTTAGATGGAATAGGCATGCCGCTGAAAGTTTACCTGTTCACTTCATCGGATGGAAAAGAATATAAATTGGCTTCCATCAAGGATGCTCCTCATTTCCCGAACAACAAACATGATGCATGGATTGAAAGCCTTCTGTTTGACCGGTTGGATGAAAACGTTCGTTATGTGAAGGTGGCTTTCGAAGCTCCGCAACAAGTGTATATAGATGAATTTTTTGTTAATCCGGTAATCAGATAAAGTATCTGTTTTATGAAAACAGAAAAATATATAATTATTTTCCTTGTGGCAAGCATGTGGCTTGTCTGCTCTTGTGACAATAGACCGACACGGGAAGTTTGGCTGGAGGAAATCTATCGGGACTCTTGCTTTGTGCAAGACTGGGGAATTCCTCAGATAAACCAATCTGTGGTGTGGACTCCGTTAAAAGTGAATGGAGTTGCGTATGAACATGGGATTGGTGCCCATTCTATTAGTCGTATGTTGTATGATTTGGGTGGTAAGGCTGTTTCTGTCTCCGGATTAGTGGGAGCGGATGATAACAATATGTATGCTTGCAATTTGCAATTCAAGATTATCGGTGATGAAAAGGAATTGTGGAAAAGCGGTGTGATGCAGAAGGGAGATGCGGTGAAAGAATTCAATGTCAATCTGTCCGGCATTGACAAAGTGCTGCTGCTGGTAGAAGAATGTGGAGATGGCATCATGTATGATCATGCCGATTGGTTGAATGTGAAGTTCGTGACCCGCGGAGAGATAACTCCGATTCCTGCGTGGCCCAAACCGGTGACAAAGGAAAAGTATATTTTGACTCCGAAAGCTCCTGAAACTCCGCAGATCAATAATCCTATGGTTTATGGAGTCCGGCCGGGAAATCCGTTTCTGATGGCGATAATGGCAACCGGAAACCGTCCGATGATGTATGAAGCATCAGGACTTCCTGACGGCTTGAAACTGAATTCTGAAACCGGACTTATCACGGGTAAAGCAAATGCCGGAGGGGATTATAAAGTACTTCTGAAAGCTGTGAATGATAAGGGGACGGCAGAGAAAGAGATTACTCTTAAGATAGGAGAGCGGATTGCGCTGACTCCTCCTATGGGCTGGAATAGCTGGAATTGCTGGGGACTCTCCGTAGACGATAAAAAAGTGCGTGAAGCAGCCCGTATGATGAATGAAAAACTACAGGCATACGGATGGACCTATGTGAATATCGATGACGGATGGGAAGCTGCCGAGCGTACAGAGCAGGGAAT
>USSR01000725.1 GCA_900557355.1 uncultured Bacteroides sp. | reverse complement strand
CTGCTACTGCACATTTTCTCCGTGCACAAGCCGAAGAACGAGATAACAAGCGTTCCCGTAAGGCAGTTTCGCCCTTGAAAACGGTAGTAGATGTACAAAAGACAGATATCATTCTGAATGATACTCTATGGGAAATACACCCCTCACAAGTAGTCATAGATTCCGGGAAAATACATATTAATGATTTCTATTTCAGCCATAAAGACCGACACTTGCGCATCAATGGGGTTATTTCAGAAGAACCCAATGACACGGTACGCCTGGACTTGAAAGATATTAATATAGGATATGTATTCGATATAGCCAACCTTGGGGTTAACTTCAAAGGCGAAGCTACCGGTCCAGCCTATGCCAGTGGAGTATTAAAAACTCCCGTTATGTATACCGACCTGTTTATCCGAAGTCTTGGGTTGAACGACGGATTATTGGGCGATGCCAATATTCATGGAGAATGGCATCACGAAGTAAAAGGAATTTATCTCGATGCACATATTCGTGAAAAAGACATAGCCAAAAGTCATGTATATGGATATATCTACCCCATAAAACCCACAAGTGCACTCGACTTACAAATTGAAGCGGACAGCACCAATCTCAAGTTTATTGAACACTACATGAGTAGTATTACACCGGAATTTAACGGACGAGCCAGTGGCAACGTACATTTCTATGGTAAATTTAAAGGGCTTACCATGGAAGGACGCGTACTTGGCGATGCTTCCATGAAAGTAGACGTATTGAACACCACTTTCTTCATAAAAGACAGTATTCTCATAGAGCCGAACGGGCTGACTTTCCATAATAACCGCATTTTCGACCCTCAGGGCAACCAGGGACACGCAAACGGTTACCTGCACTATGAACACTTCAAGAATCTGGAATATCGTTTTCAGTTTGACGTAAATAATATGCTGGTGATGAATACAAAAGAATCGCTTGACTTGCCTTTCTATGGTACGGTATATGGAACAGGCAATGCTCTGATTGCCGGAAATGCGCGAGATGGCGTAAATATAGATGTAGCTATGACTACCGACCGAAATACTAATTTTGTTTATATAAAGGATAATGTATCTTCAGCTGCCAGTACCCAATTCATCAAGTATGTAGATAAAACACCTCGTCGTGCTGTGCTGGACTCCATCAATTTGACCTCTGATTATGAGCTGGCACAACAAGAAATACAACAGGAAGAAGAAAGTCATACCGATATCCGCCTAAATCTGCTTGTAGAAGCTACTCCGAATGCAACCATGAAGATTGTTATGGATCCCATTGCAGGCGACTACATCAGTGGACGAGGGTCCGGTAATATCCGCACAGAGTTTTACAACAAAGGCGACGATGTAAAAATGTTTGGTAGTTACCGCATCAGTCAGGGAGTTTATAAATTCAGCTTGCAGGAAGTGATACGCAAGGATTTTACAATAAAAGACGGAAGTACTATCAGTTTCAACGGTCCTCCGTTGGATGCCACCATGGATATCCAAGCAAACTATATGGTGAATTCCGCATCATTGAATGATCTGGTACCCAATGCAAGTAGCTATGGAATCCCTACGAATATCCGGGTAAACTGTACCATGAATCTGACAGGTCACCTCACTTCCCCTGACATTAAGTTGGGACTGGAAGTGCCTAATGAACGAGATGAAGTACAAGCACTTATACGCAACTATATCCCTACGGACGAACAAATGAATATGCAGATCCTCTATCTGTTAGGTATCGGCAAATTCTATACACCCGAAAATGTAGATGCCACGCAAAATTCGAATATGATGACTTCCGTGCTTTCATCGACCCTTTCAGGACAACTAAACAATGCACTTTCCAACATTATTAATAGTAACAATTGGAATATAGGTACCAACCTCAGCACCGGAGAAAAAGGCTGGACGGATATGGAGTTCGAAGGAATGCTATCGGGACAATTACTAAACAACCGTCTGCTTATCAACGGTAACTTCGGATACCGCGACAATCCGATGGCAAATACGAACTTTGTAGGTGACTTTGAAGCAGAATGGCTTGTGAACCGTAGCGGAGATATCCGTCTGAAAGCATATAATGAGACGAATGACCGCTATTATACAAGAACCAATCTGACAACACAAGGCATTGGCATCATTTTCAAGAAGGACTTCAACCGATGGAAAGAGCTTATGTTCTGGAATAAGTGGAGGTTGAAAAGACTGAGACGGGAAATGGAACAAAAGGAAGCGGAAAAAAATACCGAAGAGCAAACGGAAGAAACTAAGACTACTGCTTCCCATGCGGCAGCAAAAGAAAAGAGAGGGGGAAGTTAATTTTCCCCTTCTTTATTTTCATATCACTTTTCTTATTCATATATCAATTTATAATCATTTATAAAGTCTGTTCCTTCCACCGTTTCTATACAGTTCAGTAACCGCCACTCGCAACTGCGTACCCAGCTACGGAAATTCTCTTCGGGTTGATACTCACTCCGGGCGAATTCCAACAAACGGTCTACCTCAAAATTATCGGAAATAATACCTGCTCCGCCGCGTGCCGCATCATAAGCGTTACAATCCTGTTCAATGTGTGCCGGTACCATCAGCAAAGGCTTACCCAGATACATAGCCTCGCAAACGGATTCAAAACCTGCCGTAGTGGCATACGCCCGGCAACCCGACATATAGCGAAGGAATTTTTCGTCATCCAACTGATGGAATGACAATGTTTCATCCATTCTGCATACTTCCGGTTCATCCGGTTTGTCCCAGAAGAAGTGCAAAGGCACTTCGGGGTGCTGCTCATGCCATTGGGAGATACTTTTTCCAAATCCGGCATTAACCATATAGCCATGTACATACTCTCCGGCAACAGTTTCGCAACAAAGCACTTCACGCCGCAATAAAGGTGGCACCACTCGTATGTGCGCTTTTTCATCCGTCTCCATCGGACGGAATGAAAGGGCCAGCTTCTTTTTGGCTCCGATACACGTGAGTCGTGTAAAAAAGCGGAGCATCAGCAGGCTCACGGGATTCTTTTTGGGAAACTCAAAGTCATGATGCAAGAAAAGATATTGATGGCCGACACTGATCTGCGGTACAGAAGGGCGGAAAAAAAGATAAGTCAAGCCCGTCAGTAACTCATAAAAGTTGATTACGAGGTCCGCATCAGTTTCATGGATACGCCGGTGAATATAACAGATGCTACGCATATAAGCAGGAACCTGCATCAGATTATATGCGATACTGCGAGACATACTAACCCGCTTATTGGCAAGCGTAGGCAGAAAGTTCGGACTGAGAAAACGTTTCACAGGTGCCTGTATATTACGGTTAAAGAAACCCGGCAGGCGACGGGTGTTACTCTTCCCCACCAGTACTTCTACTACCTCGTGACCGTTGCGCCGTAGAATTTCTTCCAGCGTGATGGCCTGCGTCAGATGACCGCGGCCTTCTCCTTGAACAATAAAAAGAACCTTCATCTTTATATTTATAATTTTTAGTAATTTATAATACCATCGCATTTACGTGCGTGGACAAACTTCACCTGTTCCTCTTCAAAATTGGGAATATAAGAAACAGCGAATGTTGTAGGCAAAGGTCAGCTATTCGTATTACGCCGGTATGTAGAAAATATGACAAGTCT
>USSR01000724.1 GCA_900557355.1 uncultured Bacteroides sp. | reverse complement strand
TCGCTCCGGTGAAACGGAAGACGCCACTATTGCCGACATCGCTGTAGCAACCAACAGCGGGCAGATCAAGACCGGTTCGTTAAGCCGCTCCGATCGCATGGCTAAGTACAACCAACTGTTGCGCATCGAAGAAGAACTAAACGGACTTCCAGTATATGGCTACAAAAGAATAAAATAATGCTTTGTAATGAATAAGTCATAAAAGCAAATGAAGAATGTGGATTGATATTCCCAATCCCGTCATCAAGCTATACTTATTAAGGCTATTCCGATGGGCTTTAAGGTGAAATTTTACAGCATAAAAATCACATTGATAAACTTCTACCCACACCCAGTACCACTGGTGAGATTTTGGAGATTTAAAAGTATAAAGTAATTTATATTTTAGAAAAGTAGTTATCGGATTGACTTCTGGATATACATCAACACGAAGGCGTTTCAGTTCTTCTGTAGGAACTTTGACAAATCCGTTACCAGACATCAATTTTTCTTTTTCTTCTTTAGAAAAAGTTCCTGATATCTCATTCAGATTTACAACATTCTTCTTTAAGATTTTGCTGTTTTTATATTCCTTTTCAAGTTCCCCATAATGTCTTATTCTTTATCTTACTACGAAGGTACAAACTCTTCATTAATAAACAATCTTTTTCTATTTTTCTTTTCTATAGATCATTATACTTAACTTCTATTACATCAAAAACATAATAAAAAAGGTGCTTGCGTAGGCACCTTTTTTATTGCGTATACTTATTTCTGAACCTCTCCTTTTTCATTGAAAAGAACAGGGTTCTCTGTACCGGCTACATCCACCAATGTTACCTTGTAAGTCTTAGTTCCATCCTCAGCAACTTCAACAGCTGCTTCTTTGATAGTTGCTTCCGAGTAATTTTCTTTAATGGCATCCTGAACTGCCTGTGGGAGTTCCTTCACATCAATCGGTTTAAACTCGTTGATCATCGTTGCGATTTCAACATCTGATACCATGTTGTCAGCAAATGCTACTGAAGTACCCAATCCCATTACCAATGCTACTGCTAAAAATAACTTTTTCATAATTCAAATTGTTTAAGTTAAACATTTATTGTTTGCTCTCACATAATATAATACAAGACGCATGCCAAAGCTGTTACTTAAGTCATATTTAGCTATATATCAGCCATTTGAACAAACAATATATAAAAGTATTTTCCTATTTTGAGTATTTTTTCCACAATTATGTGGAAATCTGTCCACAAACAAAAAAGCCACGATCCGAATGGATAGCGACTCTTCTTTCTATATCCTCACCATACCGTTCAAAAAAAACGGGAGCTTTTTTAATAGACTATGAGAGCAGGAAATTATTATCAAAACTATCGGGAGGTAAAACTCCTGGTAGTTCATTACCTCTTTATCTCTTATTTATCTCCTTAATCACTTATTCAACAACTTTTTAGCTCCATTCTTTGTTTAGATGAGATAAAAACTTTAATCCATAATCCATGAAAGTACATGAATACCAAGCAAAGGAAATTTTCTCCCAATATGAAATTCCGGTAGAACGGCATGTGTTATGTAATACACCCGATGAAGCAGTCAAAGCTTTCCGGCAATTAAGCACGGACCGAGTAGCTATCAAGGCTCAGGTACTGACTGGAGGACGTGGAAAGGCCGGAGGCGTAAAGTTGGCAAACAGTGAGGAACTAGTAAGACAACATGCTCAGGAAATCCTGAATATGACCATCAAGGGATTTCCCGTTACCCGGATTTTAGTCAGTGAAGCTGTGGAAATTGCAGCTGAATATTACGTCAGCTTTACCATTGACCGCAATGCACGTTCAGTTGTACTTATCATAAGTGCGGCAGGAGGAATGGATATTGAAGAAGTAGCCCGGAAAACACCGGAAAAAATCACCCGTTATCTTATCGATCCACTGATTGGACTCCCCAAATATCTGGCACAACGTTTTGCCTTCGCACTTTTTGAACAACCGGAGCAGGCTAAGCGCATGACCTCCATCCTGCAGGATCTCTATAAAGCCTTTATGGAAAGTGATGCTTCACTGGCAGAAATCAATCCGTTAGTATTGACACCCCAAGGTATACTTCTGGCTATCGATGCCAAAATGGTATTCGATGATGCAAAAGGACTCAGCTATGTACGCATGGATGGAAATATAGGTTGCATGGTAAACGGAGCCGGACTGGCAATGACTACAATGGATATGATTAAGCTTTACGGCGGTTCACCGGCCAACTTTCTGGATATCGGCGGCAGTTCAAACCCTGTAAAGGTTATTGAAGCCATGAAGTTATTACTGAATGACTCGAAAGTAAAAGCCGTCTTCATCAATATATTCGGCGGAATCACCCGTTGTGACGATGTAGCGATAGGATTAATACAGGCTTTTGATCAGCTGCAAACGGAAATACCCGTCATCGTAAGACTGACGGGAACCAATGAGAATATCGGCAGAAAACTATTAAAAGACAGTAACCGTTTTCAGGTAGCGGAAACCATGAATGAAGCTACCCTAATGGCAGTAAAATCAGTGAAAGGAGAAATATTATGAGCATACTCATCAATAAATCGACCCGCTTGTTGGTACAAGGTATTACGGGCAGGGACGGACATTTTCATGCTGCTAAAATGAAAGAATACGGCACACATGTAGTAGGCGGCACCTCTCCGGGTAAAGGAGGCAGTACTGTAGACGGACTTCCTGTATTCAACACCATGTACGAAGCTGTAGAGAAAACGCAGGCCAATGCTTCCATTATATTCGTCCCCGCCAACCATGCGGCAGATGCCATCATGGAAGCTGCAGATGCCGGAATCAAACTGATTATTTGTATCTCCGAAGGCATCCCTACTCTGGACGTGATCAAGGCTTACCGCTTCACCCAACTAAAGGGAGCAATGCTGATCGGTCCCAATTGCCCCGGTTTAATTTCACCGGAGAAAAGTCTGGCGGGTATTCTTCCCGGCAATGTTTTCAAAAAAGGAAATATCGGAGTGATCAGCCGTAGCGGAACTTTAACTTATGAGATCGTTTACCATCTCACTGTCAATGGCATGGGACAGTCCACTGCTATTGGTATGGGAGGTGATCCCGTGGTAGGTCTGTATTTTCGTGAACTGCTGGAAATGTTCCAGAATGATAAGAATACGGAAGCTATCGTCATGATCGGTGAGATTGGTGGCAATGCAGAAGAACTGGCGGCAGAGTATATACAGAAGCATGTGACAAAACCTGTTGTCGCTTTTATTGCCGGGCAATCAGCGCCTCCGGGAAAGCAAATGGGACATGCAGGAGCAATCATTTCCGGTAATTCCGGTTCTGCCGAAGAGAAAATTGCAGCACTCACGGCAGCAGGTATACGAGTGGCAAAAGAACCGGCAGAAGTTCCCATCTTATTAAAAGATTCACTTCCAAACAAATAACATAAACCTGTTGGCGAAATTTATTCATTTCTGTACAAAAATGAATAAATCTATGTTTTTTGTGTGTAATTTTTACCTCTTTTCTTTCTTGTCTTGTCACTTTCCCCACCCTCCCTCAGATACCTTCTGGATGGGGGTACAATGAGTCAGGGACTGAAAGGTATTCAGTCAGTGAGTGAAAGGCATTCAGTCCCTGA
>USSR01000723.1 GCA_900557355.1 uncultured Bacteroides sp. | reverse complement strand
ACAGTTCCGGTGGTGCAGGCATACAGGCAGATATAAAGACTATCTCCGCATTGGGAGGATATGCTGCTACGGCAATCACTGCAATTACTGTGCAGAATACATTAGGCGTGCAGGCCGTCCATCCTGTGCCGGCAGAACTGGTAGGTGAGCAGATGCAGGCAGTGATGGAAGATTTACGACCGGATGCCATCAAGATAGGTATGACCGGAAATGTGGAGATTATCAGTGAAATTGCACGGTTGTTACATCAATATTCACCCCGACAGGTGGTTCTCGATCCGGTAATGGTTTCTACCAGTGGGCACAATCTGATGACGGATGAAGCAGTGGAAGCTATTTGTACGCTATTGCTTCCGGAAGTGTCTCTCGTTACCCCTAATTTGCATGAAGCAGCAGTATTGCTGCAACAACCCATCCATACGGTGGATGATATGGAATATGCCGCACATCTGGTGTATGAGAAATATCACTGTGCCTGTCTGGTCAAAGGAGGGCATCTGACAGGTAACGAAATGTGTGATGTGCTTTATGACGGGCATGAACTCCATCTCTTTGGTGCCAGACGCATTCATTCTGGAAACCTGCATGGCACGGGATGTACTCTTTCTTCGGCTATCGCAACCTTTCTGGCACAAGGATTCCCTCTGTATGAAGCGGTGGAGCTGGCTAAAATATATATAACCAAGGCCATTGAAGCCGGGAAAGATTTACATATAGGGCAGGGGAACGGACCTTTGTGTCATTTTCCATATTTGGTAAATCCGGTGAATCCCTTAACTGAGGAATAGAGATATGAAACTTATTGTTATTACGTCTCCGGATTTCATTCCGGAGGAAGCCCGAATAATCACCGGACTATTTGAAGTCGGACTGGACTTGCTGCACTTGCGCAAGCCGGATGCTACGGCTCATGAAGTCGGGAATCTTTTGCATGGGATTCCTAAGGAATACAGGAAACAGATTGTTATTCATGATTTCTTTCCGCTGAAAGACGAGTTTTCTTTGGGGGGAATTCACTTGAATTCCCGTCATTCGGAAGCACCGGAAGGGTATCAGGGATTACTGAGCCGTGCTTGCCATAGCCTTGAAGAGGTGAAAACTATGGCTTCCCACTTTGACTATGTACTGATGAGTCCTGTTTATGATAGCATTTCCAAACAGGGATATCGTTCGGGATATTCTCAGGAAGCCTTACAACAGGCACAAGCAGAAAGGATTATTAATGAAAAAGTTGTTGCTTTAGGTGGAATAAGCGCGGCGAACCTTTCAGAAATAAAAGCTCTTGGTTTCGGCGGTGCAGCCTTGCTGGGAGATATTTGGAACCGCTACCAGACGTGGGAGGATGCAAAAGAAGTTCTGTCCCACTTTGGAAGACTGAAAAAAGCTGCCGGATAACGCTCCTATTTAAAATATAGTTTAATCAGGCAAGGGTTATCCTCTTCATTCCTGGATATTATTTTCTGATACTCTGCCGGACTTAGTATGGATTTGTATGCTTCAAGGTCGTCATACGAGGCAAACTGCACAATACATTCTTCTTCAAAAGCTTGAGGTCTTATGGATATATTCTCTTGGGTGTCTTTGAAGAAAAAGCTTTTCCCATCACTTTTGCGGTAGAAGAGATGTTTTATTGTTTGATTCGGGAACCATCCATACGAGAAGCAAACATAAAAGTATTTACTGTTCTGGTATTGCGATCCTAATAGATAAGGTATTGTGCCATTTCCCAGATAGTCCGTCATAAGTCTCCCCTCTTCTGCTTGGTTATCATCGGTTAATGTAAAGTTATATTTGGAAATATCGATGTTGTCCTTCCCAAAATCCCATTTGTAAGCTAACTTCAAACTATCTTCCGTAATTTCTAAAATCTCGTTGTTGTGAAAAGCCGGAGCAAAGTAAGTTTTTCCATCATAAGTATAGAAGCTTCCTCCGGATAGGGAGTTCAATATGCGCGGGCCTTTCCATAAACTGCTCACTTCTTTACCGTTATCCGCATTTACGATGGTGATGCAAGGCTCATCACTGCTGACAGGAATAGTCCATGTCATGATATTGTCTCCTATCTGCTCCATTGCCTGATAATTACTTTTCTCCGGTAATTGGTTTTGTTTGATGAAGTTTCCTTCTAAATCGTAGGTATAAAGACTGCCGAAAGGAGAGAGTAGCCTTACCTGATTCTTACTTTCATCGACAATCATATCATATACTTCCCTGTATTCTCCGGGACCTTGTCCTCTTTTGCCTATTGTGTGCAGGTAGTGTCCTTTATCATCAAATACAAATACCTGGAAATTTTTCCAGTCAAGAATATAGTTCCGGTTGTTCCCGGTGATAACCTTTACGGGACCTCTTAGCAAACAACTATCTGTAGTCTCCAAAGGTATCACCTGAATACTATCGAAAATCTCATGGATGGATATTGTCGAGGGTTTTAAATCTACTTTTAGAATAAGTTGCTGAGCATCGTAGTTTGTATTGTTATGCTTGCATGAAGCTAATAATAAACAGAATATGATAAGAGTAGTGTATTTCATAATGTGCTGATACTAATTTGTCAAACTTCTACTGGTATATTAACTGAAAGCAAAGTTAGGCAAATTAATTATTCAGCAGATGATTGTCAGAAGAAAAATTGTGAAGTAATAAAGCAAAATAATGTCGGATCATACTCTTACAGGAGAGAAAGGTATACGGGCGAATAATCATTCGCCCGTATATACATAAGAAAAGGTAATCTGCAAAAGATTATTTCTTCAACTTCGCAATAATTTCATCAGCAACCTTCTTTCCTGACATTAACATTCCACCGAAGATCGGTCCCATGCGCGGAGTGCCTGAAACGGCAGATGCAGCCATACCGCAAACATACAATCCCGGATAGATTTCTTTCGTTCCGTTTACTACTTCATTTTCTCCTGCCACTACGTCCAGCGAACGTTCGCCAATCACGCCACCCGTTTCTGTTGCCAGACGGATACCATTTTTGCGTGCTACGGTGGCAGCTATTTCGCTGTCATGTCCTGTTCCGTCCACTACTATCTTGGCGAGAATGTTCAACGGGTCTACGTGCATGCCTTCACGCAATACGGGAGTCCAGTTTACTACCACTCCGTTCACTGTGTTGTTTTTGAAGATAACATCTTCCACAGAGTAGCAGTTGAAGATGGTGGCACCTGCATGAACAGCCTGATAGAGCAGGGCAGAAGTGCTTTCTACCGAGTCCATTACATACAGTCCGTCTTCATACTTCTCGTGGTTAATATTGAATTCCTTTACAATATCAATCGCTTCTTCTTGGATAACAATCTGGTTGAACATCATGGCACCGCCCCACATTCCGCCGCCGGGGGCAAGCTTACGGTCGAACTGTGCCACCTTTAATCCGGCCTTTGCCAGATAATAAGCTGCTACTATCCCTGAGGGACCGCCACCGACAATAGCAACGTCTAAGTCAAGATTCCTTTCTAATTTTTCAAAATAGGTACTGATGATACCTTTGGATACTTTAGTTTCAATCATAATATAATAAGTTTAAAAAGTAATATGTTATAAGCTACAAGCTACGAGCTACAAGTTACGAGCTACGAGTGGCTGCGCTATGAAACGGCAAAGCACTTGTAGCTCGTAG
>USSR01000722.1 GCA_900557355.1 uncultured Bacteroides sp. | reverse complement strand
ATGAAGTAGAGTATTTCACCTTCGTTTCCCCGGCTGTGGGGGATTTTTCTTCCTGCCGCTCCACGAACGATCATTATTTTACTGCCATTCATTATTTTATCTAATACTTTGGCTTTATCGTCACAATAAACTAAGTGTACCATTTTATTCAAGTATAATTAATTTTTTTATTTTCTCTGTTTATGAACCGTTATATATAGCCCTGTTACTCGTACTTCTTATTTTCTTCTATTAGTTCTTCACTCCATTGTTCCGGAGCCAATGGTGAAAAAAGTTCTATTAAATTATCTTCAGGATCACGCAAAAGTACCGTGCGGCTCCCCCAATCAACCATATCGGTAGGTTCGTTAACAAATATCACACCCTTTTCTTTCAATGCTCTATAAGTATCATCAACATTATCCACACTGAATGCCACAAGTGATTTCTCCCGATATCCTACAGGCAATTCTTTATCTGCGTTGCCTACAGACGGAGCCATCCAATCGGATACAAAAAGAGCAAATCCTTCTATTCCGTCTGCTACCTTAAAATAGGCATACCCACTGTTCTCGTCACCCCAAGCCGGTTCCAGACCTAGTTGCTCGGAATAAAACTTAAAACACTTAGCAAAATCTTTAACTAATAATCTTACGTTACTAAATTTCATTGTTTCATAATTTTTATAGTTATTAATATTCTTTCGTCAGCAATTTTATAACCGACTATTCCTGTTGACCTCGTAATGATTACCTTCATGTTCTTACACTGTGTGATTCACTGACGTTTTAATTTTGAAAGTTTACATAACATACTGTAATAGCATCCTCAATCGTATAAGGATACGGAAACCCATCCCGTAGGTTTACAGCGATTGCGTGATTATTAGCTAATCTCTGTATTGCTTCAGGAGAAGTTAGGTTTATATTTTGTAATCGTATCATTTTAATATACTTATTGTTCTTTGCAAAGGTAACTCCATATATCAAATCAAAGAGTGTAAAAATGAATCAATTTTATCAATAAAATTCTTGTTTGATTCACATTCTTTCAATTATCTGCATTTCCAATCCTTTTAATTTATGGGATAGGGCTTCCATATCCTGACTTATTTTCTCTTTGGTTATCTTGGCATAGATTTGGGTTGTTTTAATATTGGTATGCCCCATCATTCGGCTAATGGTTTCTATCGGAACTCCCTGTGAGATAGTCAATAAAGTTCCGAAAGTATGCCTACTGACATGGTAGGTCAGCCGTGTTTTAATCCCGCATTGCTTGCCTATCTTTTTTAATATGGCATTACAAGTACCATTACCCGGTACAGGGAAAATTCTTGGTTATGTTTGGCAAAGAGGGTTAAAAATGTATCTTGCTTTACTCCTAACCCTAAATAAGCGTTCTTTACCTTATCAGCCGTAACAAAGCCGTCCGTTTGCATTACTTCCTAATAGTGGCGGTTAATATCGACACGGATTTTATCCAAAGCGAGGTTGGTTTTTACCGCTAATGTACTTTTACCTGTCAGCCTTCCGGCTTTGGTATCCCAAAGGTTGGGCGATATATTCATCTTACAACTGAACTGGCTGATTGTTCCGTCAATCGTGATTCTTCCCATTACTGGAACTGTTCCGTTGGGTTTGGGGTTGTTCTTTTTGAGATAGAACAAAATTTTAAAGGTACTTCTCATCTTACTCAAAGTTTACAGATTACAAAATTAGTTTACTTTGAGTTACAAGAGGTTACGCAACTTAACGCAAGAAGCAGACAATTAGCGACTTATAGCCGATTTGCATTTTTACCGTTGGTAATGATGTGGTAACCTAACTTTGTCTTACCTTTGTCTATCGGTGGCTTTTGCCGTCCAGAAGAAAAGCCAAACAAAGAGCGTTTCCCGCACATTATCAGGCGGTTGTCCTCGTTTGGCTGAAACTTGCTTTTTTATCAGACTTTTATTTTATACGTCCACCGGATTATTCCATTACGGTCACACAGGCTTTTTCAGTTAATGTGACCTTCAACTTAGAATCATCTTTCTCGGGAATCCAAAACATACGCCGGCACTCTCCCTTTTGAAGTTGTACACTAGCATTTTGACCTGTTAAATATTCTGTATCAATATGACATTCTTCAACATTCACAGACCAATTATTCATCCTATTTAAATTCAAATGCAGATTATTGATATTTCCACTTTGGAATTCCACATTTCTACCACCCCTAATGACACTCAAAGCTCTAAAATCACAAGAATCTACCATGATAGAATTAGGAGTATCGATGGAAATGGAATCCTTTGTCAGTTTTTTGAGAGCTATCTTCTGCATATAAATATCATTTATAACACATTCCACTTTGGATGTCAAATTCAGTTGCATATCTCCTGTAATCATTCCCACATATTTAGACTCTTTAAACTCTTGTGGAAAATCAATCAGAGAATAGTCCAAAACGATCTTCAATGTATCTCCCATAACAGTCATTTTCAGATATTCATTTACTTTCTCTGAACAAGAGAACGTATTCTTCTCTCCTTTTGAAGGCAAAACTCCCAAGAGAGAATTTGCCAGCCAAATACCACGTTCTTCCGTATTCATCTCTGTTTGAGTCATCCAGATCACCCGACAAGTCGGCAGTTCTTGGACTAGCTGTTCTCCTTGCAGGTTTATTTGATTGGAAAAGTATGGTTTCCCCAGACAATACATCACAAACATTCCGCCTACCAGCATGCAAAATCCGGCTACAAAAAGCCCTATTAATATATAAGTTGTACGTTTCATAATATTTGTTTTACTTTTCTTTTTTACAAAATTCCCGATACATATCGGTTATCTCTTTGATAGGAATATCCAACGTCTTGATCTGCCTGAAAAAATAATCCAATTCCTCCTTCAAAAAAATATCCTTTCGCAAAGAATGAATCAATTCCCTTGCACCGGGAGCGACAAAATAACCAATGCCGCGTTTATTATAAATAATATTCTGTGACTGGAGATAATCGAATGAACGCATCACTGTATTGGCATTTACTTCCACAATAGCAGCATATTCTCTGACAGACGGAATGCGTTCCTCTTCCCCAAATTGCCCCAGAAGTATCTCATCACAAATCCTATCAGCGATCTGCAAATAAATAGCTTTACTTTCTTTAAAATTCATAGGCTAAATTATTACATGCGTTGAATTATTTCGGACTCCTTAAAACGGAAATAGGCAAGCGTACAATTTACTAATGCAAAAAGCACAAAGGCAATGGATGCCAAGTTAAAAGCTTGTTGCTCCGTTATAGAAGAAAAAATATAGCTACAATCTCTATTGTGGCTTCCATTAAATAACATATTCCCCACCGCTATTCCTACCACTACATAAATTAGAACAATAATGGTAACAGCAACAAAAGTCTTGAGAAATGAATTCTTTGGCCAGACAGAACTACCTAGTACGAACAATGACTGTATAAAGCAATAAATAGAAAGGACAAATATCAACTCATACGTTTCATTGAATAAAAACCACCGTTTCCCGCTGCCCACTAAATATCCCAGATTGACAGGAAGTATCGCCCCTTTTGCATCCGGATAAATAAGCGAATAAATCGATACCCGTGTATAATCAGCCAATTTAAAAGCAATCAGAAAAACAACTAAAAATACGATGTG
>USSR01000721.1 GCA_900557355.1 uncultured Bacteroides sp. | reverse complement strand
TTACCAAGTATCTTCAATGATTTCTTTGATAACGAATGGATGGAAAAAGCCAATGCAACCGCTCCGGCTATCAACGTACTGGAAACGGAAAAGGAGTACAAAGTAGAATTGGCTGCTCCGGGAATGACCAAAGATGACTTCAATGTTCATATCGACGAAGACAACAATCTGGTTATCAGCATGGAAAAGAAGACTGAGAACAAGGAGGAAAAGAAAGACGGTCGCTATCTGCGTCGTGAATTCTCATACTCTAAGTTCCAACAGACCATGATATTGCCGGACAATGTGGACAAGGAAAAGATTGCAGCACAAGTAGAAAATGGCGTGCTGAACATCAATCTGCCGAAATTCTCAGCCGAAGAAAAACAGAAGAATAAGAAATCCATTGAAGTGAAATAAGGTTTCCGGTGAACCCAACAGATGAATTAATCAAGACGGGCAACTTCTTTTGCGAGAAGTTGCCCGTTTTTTTTATATCTCCGGATGTATTTATTTTGCTTTACGCACTCCTTTCAGGAAACGATTGGTCAGCCATTTGCGTACCGGTTCGTCATAGAGTTTCAGGCAAGCATAAGCAAGGACGAAAGCTCCGACAAAGGTCAGTATCATATAAGGAAGGCCTTCGGTAATAGTCGCATTATTGTTGCATGCCCAGGCTGTATATGTATATATCAGCGGATAATGAGTGATATAAACGGGATATGAGATATCGCCCAGAAACTTACAGATACCTACAGAGCGTTTTCCCGTAATTTTGCCACCGGCTCCCATCGAAACAATGACCGGGAAGATAAAGATAATGCAAAGTGCCTCATAGAGTCCATTCATCCAGAAACCATCTTCACCGCCAATACGGGGAACAGAAAGAACTATCACAATCATCAGGCTACACCACCAGAATGCGCGTTTCTTCACCCGTATGAGCCAGCCCAAGCGTGAAAGCAACAAACCTGCAAAGAACGGATAGAGCAAACGGACAAAGCCCACATATTGCTGTTCCCAATTCAATGCCCATCCGCCCACGATATCACCATTGGGCGCAGTAAGGCAGAGATGCAAAGTGGCACAGGCTGCCAGAAAAACAAGAATAGACAAAGCAACCTTGTTGAACTTACGGACAAACAGTGCGTACAGGATATTGCCGATATATTCATAATAAAGCGACCATGCCGGCCCATTCAACGGGTGCATTTCCGTCCACCCACGAATGTCCCACTTCAAAGGAAGGGGAAGTAATGTACAGCCATAGAGCATGATTATCAAAACTGTTCCGACCGATATATTATCCATATTCGGAAAACAGGGAGATTTCTGGAAGAAAAAGAAAAGCGCACCGATAATGCTACCTATAATTACCATAGGATGCAGACGGATGACACGGCGTTTGAAGAAAGTACCGATACTCATCCGGTTCCAGCGGTCATCATAGGCATAACCGATTACAAAGCCCGAAAGCATAAAGAAGAAGTCAACAGCAAGATAACCGTGATTAATGATTTGCGTGAGATGGTTGCCACCCGAATGTGCTTCAAGAAGATGGAATGCTACGACCATAACAGCTGCCACTCCACGCAATCCATCCAGGATTTCATAATGCGGCTTAGAGGCGAGATAAGTTGTCTGCGTGTTCATTAGGATATCAGATATAATTAATTTGGATGCAAAAGTAGGATAAAATGTGGAATTACTGAAAGGTACATCAATTATTCTTTCTGTAACTCCTCACCGCCCACAAATTGAAGAACACCGCAAAGGCCGTCAATGCTCCCAACTGTGGAAGTAGCTCCACAATGCCGCCACCCCGCAGGTAAATGGTACGCATCACCTCTACAAAGTATTTCAGCGGATTGAGCGCAGCAATCAGTTGTGCCCACTCCGGCATACTGTGTACGGGAGTGAATAAGCCGCTCATCAGCATGAGTATCAGCATAAAAAACCACATGACAAACATGGCCTGCTGCAACGTAGCGGAATGATTGGAAATCACCAGACCGAATCCGGAGACTACAAAAAGGAAGACCACTGCAAAAAGGTATATCGTTACGAAATGCCCCACAGGAAGAATACCATAGAGTAGCCATGCCAAAAAGAAACATATCGTAAGCACAATGAAACCTATCAGCCAATAAGGTATCAGCTTGGCAAGAATAAACGTCAGTTTGGAGACAGGCGTCACATTGATCTGCTCAATAGTGCCCACCTCTTTCTCACCTACCACATTGAGCGCCGGAAGAAAACCGCAAATCATTGTCAGCAACATCACCATCAATGCCGGAACCATAAAGAGCTTATAGTTCAGGTTCGGGTTATACAGATTCTGTGCTGAAATACCGATCCGGGGCAATCCCATCCCGACAGACATTGCCCTTGCAGGTAATTCCGATTGCAACTCACGGGTATAGTCATTAATGATGGAAGACAGGTACGAGCCGCCCAATCCTCCCTTTGTACCATTCACCGCATTGACGGCAACCAGCAGGCGGGGGCTTTTGCCAGTCACCCAGTTCTTTTCAAAATCACGGGGAATCTCCAGAATAATATCTGCCGAACCGATTTCGATGGAGCGCAACCCTTCATTATAAGTATCAGGAAGAGCCGTTGTACGAAAATAGGTGGATGCGCCGATCTTATCCACAAGGCGGCGCGAAAGGACGCTGTGGTCATTATCCACAATGTTCAGATTGATGTTTTTTATCTCCAGGTTCGCTGCCCAGGGCATCAGTATCATAATCATGCAAGGGAAGATAAGAATCATCTTCGGCAAGAACGAGTTACGGAGCAACTGCTTGAATTCTTTTTCTATCAGAAACTTTATCATACCACCACTCTCCTATTCTAATCGGTTCTTAAACTTCTTGAAACTAAATGTAATCAGCGCAACCGCCATTACAGCAAGAATACTGACTTCCGTCAATACCAGTGAAATATCCACTCCTTCGATCATCAACTTCCGCACAGCCTGAATGTACCAACGGGCAGGAAGTACGGCCGAAATGCCTTGAAGCAGCAAGGGCATGCTCTCTATGGGGAATATCATACCGGAGAGCAGCATGGTAGGCATCATCAGTATCAATCCCGATGCAAGCATGGCAGCAACCTGCGTCCGCGTCACCGAAGAAATCAGCAAGCCCAGAGCTAAGGAAACGAAGATAAAGAGCAGCGATACCACAATCAGCCAAAACAAGCTACCCGCCACGGGAACATCGAGCACATAGACCGAGAGCAGCAAAATCGTTGTCAGGTTGACAAACGAAAGCACAAAGTAAGGAACTGCCTTGGCAAGAATAATGAATAGCGGCTTCACCGGAGAAACCAACAGTATCTCCATCGTCCCCGTCTCCTTCTCCCGGACAATGGATATGGAAGTCATCATGGCACAAATCAACATCAGGATCAGTCCCATCACACCCGGCACAAAGTTGTAGGCGCTCTTCATCTGCGGATTATAAAGCAGCTTCACTTCGGGAACAATAGTGGAAACCTGCATTCCCTCCGGAAGCATTTCGCGTCCGGCAGAGGATATGATATTGGCGGCATAACCGGTCTGTGTGGTTGCCGTATTGGGGTCGGTAGCATCGGCCACCAACTGTACACAAGCATCTCCAGTATAAACGTGATTCGCGAATTGCTCGCTGAAAA
>USSR01000720.1 GCA_900557355.1 uncultured Bacteroides sp. | reverse complement strand
CTGAAATTGAGCCGCCGTTTCAAATAGGCGTATTGATAGGCTGCTGTACGACGGCTTTTTTTCTTTTGCCGTCGTGCGGCAGTCTTTACTCTTGAATTACGCTACAAGTACCAGAACTGGAAAACGCTTATTTTTACTTCAGTTAGCTGGATCTTTCAAAGAAATCGCATACACCGTATTGATCTGTAATGGATAGCTCTCTGCAATGTTACCATCGTAATAGACAATGACTTCATCACCAATGTTGAAATCAACCATGTCATCTTTGTTCTCTGCATCCAAAGAAACATCGCAATATGCTCCGTAAGGGTAAGCGTCTGTCTGGATGGAAATAAGTATGGAGTTGTTATAAACTTCTTCCACAACGCCGGTAATGCTGGACTCATTCTTTATGATGTCGTCCATAGAACGCCCACAGCCAACAAGACTTAATACACAAAACAATGTTAAAATGAGTGATAGAATCTTTTTCATACAGGTCACCTCCGTCTTTTGCCATCGCTCGGCTGATTATGAAAGCAGAAATTATTCCTGCGAGGTGTAATCTTCTCCAATAGGATTATTCTTTAGCATGAGTGATTGTGCATCTGTTTCAGATATTTCTTTAATTTCTGAAATTTGATGGTTGCCATCCCTTGAAATAGTAACACATACTCCATTTTCTTCATCAGTGTAAACAACAGCCTGTTCACTGTCCAATAATATCTTAATTCTCTGATTATTATAATACCAACCGCCGCTCTGCTCGTTGTAGGTAATGCCATAGTCTGCATAGTCTTTAAGCCAAAGTTGGGGAGTAGATTCTCCCTTTTGTACAGTACTCAATGATGTATCAGTGGGATTAAAGTTATTATGCTTTTGGGTATGACGGTCATAATTTTCTTTGGAACACTCTTTAATACCAACAAGGTTATTTTCTTCGTCCCGGTCTGCCTCAATATCCACCGTTCCAGAAAAGAAATTCGTGAAACTCGCTCCAGCTATGGGGTCATTAAAAAATCTCACTACATTCCCATTATAGGTAAAATAATAATTCTCCTGATCATAGCTCAAGCCGTAAGGTTCATATATGGAGTAGTCCACACTTCCACCAGGCAGTTCTGCTGTAGTAGAATCGTTCGCCGCATTTTCCGTATCAGAAACGGTTTGTGCCTGATAGGAAACATTTTTCGTAGTGTTGTTATCGGAAGGAATATTCACTGATGAACTACACCCAGCTACCCCCACAAGCAATGCACTTCCGAGAGCTAATGTAAGTAGTTTTTTTGTGCTCATAAAATAAACACCATCCTTTCTTTGAATATATATAAAGGATACCACTACCTTTTGTGATACATTTGGGATTAGTTTGTGATTTATGTGTAGTTGAAAAGCGGCGGGTTGATTACCCACCGCTTTTCCATATCTTTCAAATTATAAAAGAGAACTTTACCCCAGCTTGCGTATTGCAAACCGTACATTCACTTCCATACTGGTGTAGTATTTCCTGCACAATATACAGTCCAAGTCCACTTCCTCCAGTCTTTCGGCTTCTTGACTGCTCCACGCGATAGAACGCATCAAACAATCTGGGAATACTATTTTCTGGTATATGCACCCCTGCATTTTCAACAGAAAATACTATCTGCTCATGTTTCATAAGTACGGAAATCCAAATATCCGCTCTTTGTGGGGAATACTTGATTGCGTTTCCAATTAGATTTGAAAAAACCTTTTCTACCAACATCTTATTTCCGTTTATGAAAGCAGATGGCAGTATATCAAGGTGTATTTGTAAATCTTTTTCTGCAATCAAATCCGCTGTTTCGTTCAGATAGGCTTTGATAATTTGCACACAATCCAAGTGGTCTTTCTTGAAATCGGCCCCCGCAGTTTCTAACCGCGAAATTGTCAATATATCTTGCACCATTGTTTCAAGCGTGTTTGTAATTTCCAGCGACCTTGTCAAGTATCTTTCATGGTCTTTATAGGGTCCAATACCAAGGAGCATGCCCTCTAATTGCCCTTTGATAATCGTGATAGGCGTTTTCAATTCGTGAGACACCGCTGAAAAGAAATTCGTGCGAGCTTGTTCTAATGCCTTTTCATGTTCTATATCAAGTTCCAGTTTTCTATTTGCTGCCTGTAAGTCATTCAAAGTTACATTGAGCTTCTGCGATAAATAGTTAAGGCTCTTTGCCAATATTCCCAGTTCGTCAGTCCGTTGTTCATCTAATTGCCATTCAAATTGTAATTCGGACATTTCTTTAGAAATACGGCTTATTTTCAGTACGGGTTTAGTAATAAGGTGTGAAAAAATCCAACCAGTAACCAGTGATACGCAAAACACTATAAATGCAAGTAACGGAAACACTTTTTGAAATGCTCTTTGCAGTTCTGCTACTTGCCCCGCCGCTCCATAAACAACTAAAGTGTAGTTTGTATTTTTGCCAAGAAATGAAACCGTATAACTATTGGATATAATAGGTGCATTATTATCTTCATTTCCCCAAGCCTTTGTTTCTATAACAACATCATTATCAGCACTTCGTTCCGTTGGAAGATTTATTCTATTACCATTTTCTTCAAACAGTTCCATTCGGTCTACATTCTGATAATCAAGAAAGTTATCAAAAATACCCCCTGTTTCTTCCATGGGCATTTGCGATATTTCTGAAATGAATATTTTTGTTTGTTCATCTAATGTTGCATTAAGGGTATTAGAATATGTTTTCGGGGTGTACCAAGCTAAAATCAAGTAAACCAGAAAGCTCACCCCTGTCAATAGGATAGCAGTAGTGATAAAAACTTTTATAAACAGACTGCCTTTAATTTTCTTTATCAACTTTATATCCCACCCCTCTGATCGTTTGAATGAAATCTATCCCCAGCTTCTTGCGTAAGTTTTTGATATGGGTATCAACAACTCGCTCATCCCCATAAAAATCAAATCGCCACAGCTTATCTAATAAGTTCTGGCGGGTCAATATCCGGCCTTGATGGGTCAGCAGTTCCCGCAATATTTCAAACTCTTTTTGCGTCAGTTCAAAATCAGATCCATCCACGGTGGCGGCATAACTATCACAGTTCAAAAGTAAATTGCCATAAGTGATGATTTGAGGCTTTTCATCTTCTCCCCGCTTGCTACGCCGAAGTACAGCTGCAATTTTGCGAAGTAAGATTGGCATAGAAAAAGGCTTTGTAATATAGTCATCCACCTGCAAATCCAATCCCCTGATTTGATCTTCCTCACCGCTCAATGCAGTCAGCATAATAATGGGAACATCCGATTGCTTTCGTATCAACTCACAGACACCATAACCGTCAATTTTGGGAAGCAAAATGTCCAATATAATCAAGTCATATCGTTGCCCCGAAAACAAAGATAGTGCCTCGATGCCATCATTTGCAGTAGCCACTTCATATCCTGCTTCTTGCAAAAAATTCTGTAAAAGTTCTTGAATATCAAAATCGTCCTCAACGACTAAAATCCTTTGCATAATAACACCTCCAAAGATAGCGTATCATAGATTTTTGTGATTAAAGTGTAGTTTTCAAATTTTCTTTCTGTTATTATACCTTGTCCGTGTAACATCGGCAACCTTGCCGACGGGCAATAAAATACTACCAAAACATAAAATTGTGTTTCGTTCTCATAGTCA
>USSR01000719.1 GCA_900557355.1 uncultured Bacteroides sp. | reverse complement strand
GCAAAGAAATCGGCAACGGGCATACTGGTCCAAATTCCATCCAGTCCCATGAAACGGGGAAAGAAAATCAGACCGGGAAGCAGATATAAAAGTTGCCGGGTGAGCGAAAGGAATATACTGATTTTAGCTTTCCCGATACTTTGGAAGAAATTACCGATTACAATCTGTGCGCCCACCAATGGGAACATCAGCACGCAGATGCGGACACCGCGAGAAGCAATGTCAATCAGTTCTTGATCGTTCGTGAAGATAACGGATACTGCATGTGGAAAAAGTTCGCAAATGAGGAAACCACTGCTTGTGATACACACACCGGTCAGGATGCTCAGTTTCAACGTTTGCTTCACACGGTCGTGTTTCTGTGCTCCGAAGTTATATCCAACAATTGGTTGCATACCCATAGTCAGACCTAATACAATCATTATATAGAGTGTAAGCAGGCGATTGATGATACCGTAAGCTCCGATGGCCATATCGCCTCCGTGACGTTGTAACGTATTGTTGATGATAATCACAATGACACAGGCACATACATTCATGAGGAAAGGAGACATGCCGATTGAAAAGATGCTACTGATGATGCGTTTCTTCAGTTTCCAAAAGTCCGGACGGAAACGAACGAAACTATCCTTATCAAGGAAATGCTTCACAACCCATACCATACCGATGAACTGTGAAATAACGGTTGCCGTAGCTGCTCCACGAATTCCCCAGTCAAAATGGAAAATGAAGATAGGAGCAAGGATGATGTTACAGACCACTGTTACCATGGAAGTCAACATCGCCTTTTTAGGATATCCTGTGGCACGCATAATATTGTTTAGCCCGATCATTGTATAAGTAATTGGGGTGCCTGCCAGGATAATTTGCATGAAGTCACGTGCATAAGGTAATGTTTCGGAACTGGCACCGAAGAATCTTAATATATCATCCAGAAATAGAAAAGCAAGTCCACCGAATACTACTGCATTAATCAGACAAAACATCAGCGTATTTCCCAGTACTTCAGTTGCTCCGTCTAAATCTTTTTGCCCCAGACGGATGGATGAAATGGTAGAACCGCCTGCTGATACCAGCGTACAGAATGCTACCACAAGGTTCATCAAGGGGAATGTAATAGCCAATCCGGCAATACCCATTGCACCTACACCATGACCAATGAAGATACTGTCGATAATGTTGTATAGGGAAGTTATTGTCATGCCGATAATAGCGGGTATGGAATACTGCAACAGCAGTTTTCCGATGCTCTCGGTACCTAATATGTGAGGGTTATTATCCATAACTATTTATCTAAAGAAAGTGATGAGTCCGCGTTCGTCCGCTCCGGTCCATGTCGTCCGCGTATCTGGTATTCGCAGCAAAGTTACTCATTTATTTGCTCGGTTCAAGGATTATTCTGACCTTTGTATCGTAATAGATAAGGTATTAACATTATAAGGTAAAAGAAAGTTTATATGGCTGAAACTAAAAACATCGCCGTTCTCTTCGATTTCGACGGTGTCGTTGTCGACACAGAGACGCAGTACAGCGTTTTTTGGCATAAAATGGGAGTAGATTACTTAGGTATGGAAGATCTGGAAAGTCGTGTTAAGGGACAGACCCTGATGTATATCTACGATACCTTCTTTCCCGGTATGACAAAAGAGAGAGAGGAAATCACTGTAGGTCTCGACCGCTTCGAACAGGATATGTCATACGATTTTGTTCCCGGGGTGGAGGAATTTATTGCCGATCTTCACCGTAATGGTGTGAAAATGGCTGTAGTTACCAGCTCCAATGATAAGAAAATGGAAGCTGTATACCGTGCTAAACCTGAAATTAAAAGTATGTTCGACCGTATTCTCACAGCAGAAATGTTCACTGCCTCTAAACCTGCACCTGATTGTTTTCTGCTTGGTATGGAAGTATTTGGTACTACTCCGGAAACAACTTATGTTTTCGAGGATTCCTTTAATGGTCTGAAAGCCGGAATGGCTTCCGGTGCTACAGTTATTGCTCTGGCTACCACTAATTCACGAGAAGAAATTACCCCGTTGTGCCACTATGTTCTGGATGATTTCCAGGGATTTACTTACGATAAATTAACAGAATTGCATAAGTAAAGGGAAAAAGGATTACCTTTGCGGCGATAAATAAAAGTATGAACTACAATTTACGATATATGATTTGCAACGTGTATCCTGTACACAGTCAAAATTATACATTGTAAATAATTAAATTGTAAATGAAACTATGGCTGGATATATTTCAGATGACACTCGTAAAGTGACCACTCATCGCCTTGTTGAAATGAAGCAAAGAGGTGAAAAAATTTCTATGTTGACATCCTATGATTACACTATGGCACAGATTGTGGATGGTGCAGGTATGGATGTAATTCTTGTGGGTGATTCTGCCAGTAATGTAATGGCTGGTAATGTGACGACACTTCCGATCACCCTTGATCAGATGATCTATCATGCTAAGTCCGTAGTTCGTGGAGTAAAACGTGCTATGGTTGTAGTGGATATGCCTTTCGGCTCTTATCAGGGCAATGAGATGGAAGGGCTTGCTTCTGCCATCCGCATTATGAAAGAGAGTCATGCAGATGCTTTGAAACTGGAAGGTGGCGAAGAAATAATAGGTACTGTAAAGCGCATTCTGAGTGCAGGTATTCCTATTATGGGACATCTGGGACTGATGCCGCAATCTATCAATAAGTATGGTACTTACACTGTTCGTGCCAAGGATGATACCGAAGCTGAGAAACTGGTACGTGATGCCCATCTGCTGGAAGAGGCAGGATGCTTTGCCATTGTGTTAGAGAAAATCCCGGCGGAATTGGCAGAACGTGTGGCCAGCGAACTTACTATTCCTATTATCGGTATTGGTGCCGGCGGTGGAGTAGATGGACAGGTGCTGGTAATTCAGGATATGCTGGGTATGAATAATGGTTTCCGTCCCCGTTTCTTACGTCGTTATGCCGATTTGCATACGATAATGACTGACGCTATAAGCCGTTATATATCTGATGTGAAGAACTTAGACTTCCCGAATGAGAAAGAGCAATATTGATAATCTTTGGTCGCTGGGATTTATGCGGATATGCATGGCTAATTTCCTGCTTTTTGCATCCCTATATATGCTATTCCCAGTACTGCCTGCGGTGATGGTGTCACGCTTAGGCATTTCTACTGTACAGGTGGGTAGTATGTTTTTGGTGTTTGCGGTGGGTATGTTCCTTGTAGGACCATTTCACGCATATCTGGGAGATGCGTATAAGCGAAAGCACGTGCTTGTCTACTCCACATTTATAATGTTAGCAGCGACGGTGGGTTATCTATTTGCTGATACTTTAACGAAATTGCTGTTACTTGCCGTTGTGCAGGGAGGAGCTTTCGGATTAGCGGCCACAGCGGGAATTACAGTTGCTATTGATATTACAAATTCTCCGCACCGTAGCGCAGGGAATATGACATATGCTTTGGCGGCTCGTCTGGGTATGTTGGTAGGAGTGGGAGTAGGAATATGGATGCTCCAGCTCAAAGGCTTCAGCATGGTAGTGTATCTTTCCGCATTGTGCGGTATATTTAGTATACTGTTTGCATTGCGGGTGTATGTTGCTTTCCGTGCACCTATAGGTATAGGACGTTTTAATATCGA
>USSR01000718.1 GCA_900557355.1 uncultured Bacteroides sp. | reverse complement strand
CAGCAGGCTCTTGAAATTCTCCGTATCAGTCATTTTCTCAGCCGGGAAAGAGGTGACGATATTCGCTGTGATACTGCCCTCCGCTATAATCTGCTGGATGACGGAGGCATTGGCTCCGAATGTTTTGTCTATCTGCACTAAGTGACGGAGCTTGTTGTAATCTGTACGGATATTGTTGTCAACCATTGTCTCCGGGGGTAACTGCTGCTGAATATAGCTGTTCAGGAAATAGAGTGTCATGTCCGAATTGAACATACGCTCCTCCAACTTGCGGGAAGAGAAACAGTAATTATCATACCATGGCTTCATTATCTCCACCAACCCGTCCACCGTGACGTCCTCTGGAAGCGCGTCTTTATCCTTGTAATAAGCAATCATCTCCCGAACCTCACCCTCACTGAACCCGATGATATTGTTGAACTGAGGAAGCGTGCTGATGTTCGTACCGATATTGAAACCACTCGTCACGTCGTCCATCGTAATGGGGCTGACACCTGTAATAAACAAGCGTTCCACGGCGGCATCCGTATTGGAGGTCGCAGCTTTCACCACATTAAAAAAGCCCCGGATAAAGCCCTCACCGTGTGTGGCATTCTCATAGCGTTTCGTATCATATAAGGAAAGGATGGTGTTGGTGAAATTGTCGTACTCGTCTATCAGCAGGTAGATGCGAGGGCAGTCGGTACGGCTGAAGTACTCTTTCAGTGAAGAGAGCATTTGTCCGGGGTCTGTTCCGTTACGGTCTACCACTTCCCAGACACCGCTGCCCATTAGATGTTCATATCTCAGGATAAAGTTCCGCAATACCATGCAGCAATATTCTCCGAATTTTCGCTCCACCTCCTCCGGGCACGCCTTCACTTCGGAAAAGTTGAAACGCAAGACGAGATACTTGTTGTGCTCTTCTGTAGGATGTCGGCCAATGTATACCTTTCCGAAAAGTTCCTCAAATTCTTCAGCATAGTCTATACTGTAATACGTCTCCAGCATGGCAAGGAAGAGCGACTTGCCAAAGCGGCGCGGGCGGATCAGGAACAGATAGGGAGGCTGACGCTCTATCATTTCGATAAACCTCGTCTTGTCCACGTAATAATAGTTTTTCCGCATCAGGCGGGAGAAGTCGGATATTCCATAGGGTAATGCTTTCATGACTGAAGTTCTTTGATTCAGAAAACAAAGGTAGCAAAAAGGAACGGCAAATGCCATAAAACCACTGAAATAGTTGCTGGGAAAAGTCAGGATAGCGACCATGTGGCTGCTCAACCGACATCTCTGTTTATGTCAGGAAAAACAACAAACCTCCCCGGAGAAATGGAAATATTCCGGGGAGGTATGCCAGTTTCGTAACTTTCGTTACGTGTTTCAAAATAAATGTTGTCTTATGGCTCCATGTCCTTGTAATCAACGGCAGCACGATTCTTGCCATTCACTTTGATATTGGTGGTGCCATATTCTACGCACACATTGCCGCTGTTTGTCCATCCGTACGCTGCATTCCCGATAGCCGCCTTTGTGTCCGCATCATAAGTAAGAGTGACACCTTTGCCCTCTCCTTGGTTGGCGCAGACATGTATGGCCGGGAAATCTTTTGCGTTCGTACCTCCCACGTTCACTTTGCAGTTTTTCAGATCGAGTATAGTGGGATATTGGTAGGATGTGTTCAGATAATTTCCTGCCGTAATAGCGGCAAAAGCACACTTGTTTCCGCTTTCCCATTTCTGCATGCGCTTGTTTTCTGAATGACTTGCCGTCAGTACAGCGTTCAGTATGAATGTGGAGTTTGAGACAGAATACTCACCGCCACGCATAAGTGCAGCCTGGTGATTGCCCGAGAATGAGCAACCGTCTATCGTCACTTTGGCGGGCACATTATTCATGAGGGCGGTTTCCTGAGCCTTGAATGTAGAGTTAGTCAGGGTGATGGTGGCATTATCGCCAAAAACCAGGTCACCACCTTTTACAGAAGCGTTTGTGCTCAGACAGAAGTAACCGTCGAACAGAATCTCGGAGTCAATGATGTTGAGCACTACTTTGGGACCTTGGGCAGAGATGAAGGTGTGTCCCATAGCAGTAACCTTTACTCCATCAAAGGTTAGTACACCGCCTTCTTTGGCAGCGAAATACGAGTCATCCGAAATGCCTTTTGTCACTTTCAGCAAACCATTCTTCACAGTCAGCTTTCCTTGGATGACGTTTTTAGTAGTCCCTGTCATTTCCAATGTTTTACCATTCAGGTCAATCTCCACTTCCTTTCCGGCTTCTACAATCAGCGATGCAAGTGAAACGTTGGAGTCCAAAGTCACTTTTCCGCCGTCTTTGATCACCGTTTCCAGAGTGGCGCCGGCAATTACGTCCTGTTTGTTGTCCACTACTGAAGCTGTTCCGGTATTGAGTTCCACACCGGAAGCAATAACAATTTCCGAGGAAGTAGTTTCGGGCTCGCCATTGTCATTCACGGTGGCTATCTGCAACTTCAGTTCTTCGTATGTTACTTTTTCAGTACCAGTACCCTCTGCAGCTTTCTTCACAGCTGCCACAGGGAAAAGTACGTACTGCTCTTCACCTGTACCTGTCACTTCTATGGAGGTTTCTGCGTCAGAGCCTTTTTCAGAACTACCTCTATTTGTGACTTCTTCTGCCATCATAATCGCCGGTTTGCCATCCTTGTCAAATGCCATTTTTGCTGTGCCCGTAAGGTTCTGACCGCTGCCTCCTGAAATAAGCTTAAATTGATACTTCTGTCCTTTTTCAAGGGTTACAGGCATTGCCAACAATGCGGAAGCGTTCTTCATGCCCACCGTGGATGGGGTGGCCGGATCAAACAGTCCGCCCATGGGAAGCAGGATTCCCATATCGGTACTCAGTTCCTGACCATCGTACGAGGCCTGTTCGTTGTAGGGATAGTAAGCCAGCACTTTCTCTCCTTGTGCGCGCCCTCCAATGAAGCTTCCGCTGGTAGTTCCGGCTCCTTTGTCCAGAGTGTAAGGAACGTTTTCATAGCTGCTGTCCTTATGATAGATAACGCCAATTTGGTCACCTGCACTCCAGTTCACCGTCACTCCGGTTGCACCGGGCACAAGGACGGTACGTGTAGCCGGCATTTCTGCGGTCACTATATCCATACCTTCAACCGGAGCGTTCTGTACGTCTGCCAATTTTTCGCTGCAGGCACCCATCATCAGGGCAATGGCCGCAGCGGATAAGGAATGTAATGTAATCTTTTTCATACTTTCTATTCGTTTTGTTGTTGATAATAAGATAAAATAGTAATTATCCCAACGGTTCCCAGGACAGTTCTTCGGTAGAGAAGGCAAAACCGCGTTCCGCCTCCACCTCCAGCACTTCTACCTGCGGGGAATGATATTCGGGATATTGTATAGTTTCTTTTTCCATAAGAAAGATAAAATCATAAAAGAGGGATGAAAAGGCAGATACCCGTACAGTTCCATTCCTTCAACCCTCTCTCATTTGATGTCCTTTTTCGTGAAGCGTGATGCCGGAAAAGACATCTGCGCTTCACGAAAGTTGTCTTATCAATACTTCACGATGTTGTCTGTATCTTTAGCATCACCACCGAAGTAAGTAACCAGTGTAGCATTGTAAGCAAAGTTACCGCCCACATAGAATGTACCCTTGATGTAAGAGG
>USSR01000717.1 GCA_900557355.1 uncultured Bacteroides sp. | reverse complement strand
GAATTGAACCCAGCTCTCGAAATGTGTGCAGTCAGGTAATTGCTTTTTCGTTTGTCTGAATGCTTTAAAATGCTCTCCCGACGTAACTTTATCCTTTTTGCTTCCGAAGCTGTTAAGGCAGGCAACAATCCAAACTCGCTTCCTTTCTTGAAAAGAGTCCTTACCCGCAGCTGGAACAATAAACGGTTGTACTTCGTAGCCTTCACTTTCCAAATCAAAGCACACTTGCTCGAAGACCACTCCGTCTGCGTTACTAATAAGTCCGAGAACATTTTCAGCGACGACCCATGTCGGCCGACATTCTTGTATAACTCGATACATTGGCGGCCATAAAAAGCGGGGGTCTTCTTGTCCCTTTTGGAGTCCGGCATTACTGAACGGTTGACAAGGGAATCCTCCGGCCACAACATCAACGTCCCCTCTATATTTCTTTGCATTGATTTCATTTACATCTCCATATTTGGGTACACCAGGAAAACACTTCTTTAAAACTTGCAAACAAAACTCATCTATTTCAGACTGAAGTAAGATATCCCATCCGAGGACATCGGCTGCCAAGTCAAAACCACCAATGCCGGTGAATAGGCTTATCATCTTTCTTGTTTTATTCATTACTACTTAGTTACTCGTTAAATGACTACCATCACATTCCTTTTTATAATGAATATAGTATCCGTTATATAGTATGTGATTGCTTTCCTTTCAGCATCTCTCAGCAAGTCTTTTTTTAAGATTTGATAATATGAGTTGGTGCACTCTGCGTAAACCATGACTTCTCGTACCCTTTTTAAATCATCCAAAAAAGATTGCGGATTATGCTTTTTTATTAACTTAGTTTTCATCTCCTTTTTTATATTTCATCTCAAATACTTTTTTTACAGTATCGCAGATAATGGCCACTATAGGTATTGCACAAACAAGCGCACAGCTAATCCCTCCCCAATCCATTGTTCTATATTCATATTTATTCGATTACATTACAAAACATACACAACTATATGCTCCACTTTCAGGTATTCCCCCGAAGTCAACCCTGATACACAATTCTCCACAAATGACAAATGGCTTATCGCTCATCACCTTGCCATAAACACCATAATGTTCGTGAAATACCTCAGAACCCGGTTTCATTGAGTCCAGTGCCTTTTTCATTTTCTCGGAGGTATAAACGGTTATCCATCTGTTTGCATAATTGTAATAAAGCAGTCCGACACCGAGAGAATCGCACATCTTCAATACAGTTTCTTCCACCTGCTGCCTGCTAAAGACAACGCTGGTCTGTAGCTTCTGCACCTTAACGTCCGGAAATTTCTTTTTGAATGTTGTTTTCGTTACCATAAATCTTCATTTTTTATTAGTTCATCTGATTCAAAAGTGCTATTAATGCAGTGCCGTGTTTCAGGGTCACAGCTTAATTCTTCATCAGCGCAATGGCTACACAAGGTGTGGGTTTCATCTATCCACCAACAATTGCCTACTCGTGGATTAAAGCAAGGATCGTCATCGGTACAACCACAAATACGGCAAACACCTTTGGTTAATTCATTCTCATTCATACTTTAAAAATAATGGTGTGATGTACATGGGGGTGGAAATTTTTGCTTGGTAGAATACCCCATCAGCTCCAGGTTAAAGATGTCCTCTCCGATTTCTTTCCACGCCGAATATACACCATACATACATTCACGCGCATAGAAAGACGGCTTGTAGGGGTCGCATACGCAGATTATCTGCACATGTGATTTTCTGTTGTATGATACCAGCTTCGTTCTGGAATCATCAAATAAATCTCCAACGACATGTTGGCCAGGACGGATATTGTAACAGTAACTGTTTTCTTGATATACGTCAAGGGTCTCCCAAGGATATGTCGGGAAATCTGTCATTTTCAAATCTCTCATATTACCGCATATTAGATAGACAACCAATTGCAAATCCTATTATCCCAATATTTATCATCAAGACGACAATATCAAAGAGAAAGAGAATTCGGTAAGAGCCAGATGCTTTCCGCATTGCCCAGACACATAGTATCAAAGTGACCACCAGCGCAATCAGCGATGTCCATAAAAAAACAACTGTCATCATCAACCTATCTTTACTGATTCATTATGACCATGGCATTGATAGCCCTGGCCATCGCTTCATTGACACACTCCTTGTCCGGCTCTTCATACTCCAGCAATACATCCACTTGCGTATCGCCGTTGGCATCTACATGTCTGGAACCGATTTCGACATTCACCGGAACCGCCTCTTCGTGCACTATCTCGATAAGGTATGCAAGAACCTTGTTGTGCATTGTCAGATTTTCACTCGTCATAACTAATAGTATTTAAATAATTAAACAATCTCTTTTAAACGCACATAAACCTCTGTCCTGGCCTTTCTTGACCGATTACGACAATAAGTATCTCCAGAAGTAAAATCATTGAGAATCACTAAAATCAGCAAGGCAACTGCACCAATGGTACGTTTTAGAGGAGACAATTCAAAACTGATATTGAAATGCGTACAGAACCACCAAGCAGACAATTCATTAATCTTGCCTATATGAAGTTTTTGATATATCCTGCGAAGAATATTATCCACTGTATAACGAGAAATCCCAAGGTCACAAGCCACCTCTTTTTGGGAAGCCCCCCAAGCTATACGTTCTGCAATCTGTGCTTCCCGTTCTGATAATGCAGTCATACCATCATAATTTTTGATTCTCCGGAACAATATCCCAAATATCAGTTACTCCGTATTTTTGAAGAATAGCCGTGATAACTTCATACTTTGACATGGAAATATCCACAATGCCATTATTAAGCAAATGCGAAAAATAGGTGTAACGCGTAATATTCAATGCTGACATCAAAATACGGCGAACTTCATCTTTCTGAGCTATAGTCACTTGCCGATAGCCTTTTTTAAAGTAATAGCGTTTTTTCGCTATTGCAGGAGTTTCGATTTCTTTGTACATTTGTTTCGTGTGATTTGAATTACAATGCAAATATAGCGAATATACTATTCAACAATATTGCATAAACAGATAATATATTAATCAATTAACAAAGATTATGAAAAAGAAGTCTGGAACATCAGTTATTCAGCAGCGATTATTTGATATATGCGATGAAATGGCTGTATCACGCAGGGCTTTCTCTATGAATATTGGTAAATCAGCATCCTATTTAACAAACTTAGTGGATGATATAACCACTGAAGTTTTAAATAATATATTCGTCAAATATCCACAGATTAACCTTATGTGGATTATTACTGGAACTGGAGATAAATTCATAAGTCCTGATCCCACAGATGTACTTTTTCAACATCTAAAAGAAGAAAACAAAGAATTAAGAATAAGAAATGAAGAATTAAACCGTGAAATTGGCAGATTACAAGAACAACTCAAAGAAACTAAAAAAGATGCCCCCGAGGAGAACGATGCAAAATGTGCCACTGCAAGTTAATCAAGTTTGGAGAAACGGAGTATATAATACCTAAATATTAACACTACATATAAGTCTATCTGGGACGAAATCGGGACAAACTCAATGTGTAATCAACGAATCAACATATTATCATTTTCTAATAACCAGCTCTTTGGCGAAGCAGATACGTGCACAATAACTCGCCTCATTCCGACAGAAGGCGACAAACGAGC
>USSR01000716.1 GCA_900557355.1 uncultured Bacteroides sp. | reverse complement strand
CAGCACACGCGCTTTCAACATTCGTTGGGGGCTTTCCATTTGACGAGCGAAGCTATCCAGCACCTCACCAGCAAAGGGAACTTCATTTTCGACAGTGAAGCCGAAGCCGTGCAGGCGGCCATTCTGATGCATGATATCGGACACGGTCCTTTTTCTCATGTACTGGAAAATACCATCGTACAGGGCATATCCCACGAAGATATCTCTCTCATGCTGATGGAACGTATCAACAAAGAAATGAACGGGCAACTCACACTTGCCATCCAGATATTCAAGGACGAATACCCCAAAAAGTTCCTGCACCAGCTAGTCAGCGGACAACTCGACATGGACCGCATGGACTACCTTCGCCGCGACAGTTTCTACACCGGCGTAACGGAAGGTAACATCGGTTCGGCACGCATCATTAAGATGCTCGATGTGAAAGAAGACCATCTCGTAGTAGAATCCAAAGGTATCTATTCCATTGAGAACTTCCTCACAGCCCGCCGCTTGATGTACTGGCAGGTATATCTGCACAAAACATCCGTGGCATACGAGAAAATGCTCATTAGCGCCCTGCTCCGTGCTAAAGAATTAGCAAGCAAAGGTGTAGAATTATTTGCTTCACCGGCATTGCGTTTTTTCCTTTACAACGATATCAACAAGGAAACTTTCTATAACAATCCGGAGTGCCTGGAGAACTTTATCCAACTGGACGACAATGATATATGGACCGCATTAAAGGTCTGGAGCACCCACAGTGACAAGGTTTTATCCACGCTGAGCCTCGGTATGATCAACCGTAATATCTTTAAAGTGGAAATTTCTACCGAACCAATATGTGAAGAAAGGAAAAAAGAGTTAACTTTGCAAATCAGTCAGCAACTGGACATACCCCTCTCTGAAGCGAGCTATTTCGTCTCTACCCCCAGCATCGAGAAGAATATGTACGACCCGGCAGACGATAGTATTGATATCCTTTATAAAGACGGAAGTATCAAGAATATTGCTGAAGCATCGGACATGCTCAACATTTCCCTACTTTCTAAAAAGGTAAAAAAATACTATCTTTGCTACCAACGTTTGCATAGGTAAGTATAAAATATTCACCCAAGGACAAGGAAATATAAAAAAAAAGTCCGTTATTTGTGATTTGAAACCATCTAACAAGAATAAGACAATGGAGTTCTCTGCTAAACAAATTGCAACATTTATCCAAGGAGAAATCGTTGGAGACGAGAATGCAACTGTACATACTTTTGCCAAGATAGAAGAAGGCATCCCCGGTGCTATATCGTTTCTGTCCAACCCCAAATATACATCTTACATCTACGAAACAAAATCCAGTATTGTACTGGTAAACAAAGACTTCGTTCCTGAACAAGAAATAAAAGCCACTTTAATTAAGGTGGATAATGCCTACGAAAGTTTGGCTAAATTGCTCAACCTTTACGAACAAAGTAAGCCTAAGCGTGTGGGTATTGATCCGTTGGCTTTCGTTGCCGAGACTGCAAAGATTGGCAAGGATGTTTACATTGCGCCCTTTGCTTGCATTGGTGAGTATGCAGAAGTAGGAGACAATACAATGATACATCCGCATGCTACTGTAGGCAGTGGTGCCAAAGTGGGCAGCGATTGTATCTTATATGCCAATACAACCATTTATCATGACTGTCGGATAGGCAATCATTGCATCCTGCATTCCGGCAGTGTGATCGGTGCGGATGGTTTTGGTTTCGCTCCAACTCCCGAAGGTTACGAAAAAATACCTCAAATCGGTATCGTAATACTGGAAGACAATGTAGAGATAGGCGCAAACACTTGCGTGGACCGTGCTACAATGGGTGCAACCATCGTACACAAAGGTGTGAAACTGGACAACCTGATACAGGTAGCCCACAATGACGAAATCGGTGCAAACACTGTTATGGCGGCGCAAGTGGGTATTGCAGGATCTACCAAGATAGGCGAATGGTGTATGTTCGGCGGTCAGGTAGGCATTGCAGGACATATCCATATCGGAAATAAAGTGAACCTCGGAGCACAGTCCGGTGTTCCCAGTAATATTAAGGATGGCAGCCAGTTAATCGGTACTCCTCCCATGGAGCTGAAACAATACTTTAAAGCCTCCGTTGCCCAACGGAACCTGCCGGATATGCTAACAGAACTCCGCCAGCTCCGTAAAGAACTGAATGAATTAAAACAACAAATAAATAAGTAACAAATGTTGAAACAAAAGACTCTGAAAGACAGTTTTTCCCTCAGTGGTAAAGGTCTTCACACGGGACTTGACCTGACCGTTACTTTCAATCCGGCTCCGGACAACCACGGATATAAAATCCAGCGCACCGACGTGGAGGGACAACCTATCATTGATGCGGTTGCGGACAACGTGACTGAAACCACTCGCGGCACTGTTCTTTCCAAGAATGGCGTGAAGGTTAGTACTGTAGAGCACGGCATGGCAGCCCTCTATGCCTTAGGCATCGATAACTGCCTGATACAAGTCAACGGTCCCGAGTTTCCCATTCTGGACGGTAGCGCCCAATACTATGCAAAAGAGATAGAGCGCGTCGGTACAGAAGAACAAAACGCCGTTAAAGATTTCTATATTATCAAGTCAAAGATCGAGTTCCGCGATGAAAAGACTGGTTCTTCCATCATTGTGTTGCCCGACGAGAACTTCAGTCTGAATGTGCTGGTATCTTACGACTCGACCATCATTCCCAACCAGTTTGCAACTCTGGAGGATATGTCAAAGTTCAAAGACGAAGTAGCTGCCAGCCGCACATTCGTATTTGTACGCGAAATAGAGCCATTATTGCAAGCCGGCCTTATCAAGGGGGGGGATCTGGACAATGCTATCGTAATCTACGAACGCGAAATGTCTCAGGAAGACTTTGACAAGCTGGCTGATGTGATGGGAGTTCCCCACATGAATGCTAAACAATTGGGTTACATCAACCACAAACCACTGGTATGGGCCAATGAATGTGCCCGTCACAAACTGCTCGACGTAATCGGTGACTTGGCTTTGATAGGCAAACCCATCAAGGGACGTATCATCGCTACCCGTCCGGGACATACCATTAATAACAAGTTCGCCCGCCAGATGCGTAAGGAAATCCGCCTGCACGATATACAGGCTCCGACTTACGACTGTAACCGCGAACCCATCATGGATGTAAACCGTATCCGCGAACTGTTGCCGCACCGTTACCCATTCCAATTAGTGGACAAGGTGATTGAAATAGGTGCCAATTATATTGTAGGCGTGAAGAATATCACCGCCAACGAGCCTTTCTTCCAAGGACACTTCCCACAGGAACCGGTAATGCCGGGTGTATTACAGGTTGAAGCTATGGCACAGGTAGGTGGCCTGCTTGTATTGAACTCCGTAGACGAACCCGAACGCTATTCTACCTATTTCATGAAGATAGATGGTGTGAAGTTCCGTCAGAAGGTAGTGCCGGGTGATACCCTTATCTTCCGTGTGGAACTACTTGCACCTATCCGCCGTGGCATTTCCACGATGAAAGGTTATGCGTTCGTAGGCGAGAAAGTGGTTTGCGAGGCAGAGTTTATGGCACAAATAGTTAAGAACAAATAATTCAAAGCATGATAAGTCCCTTAGCGTATATTCATCCCGAGGCAAAAATCGGGGAAAACGTAGAGATAT
>USSR01000715.1 GCA_900557355.1 uncultured Bacteroides sp. | reverse complement strand
AAGGATGCCAAAGGACGTGTCGTGGGACTTTCTATCGGAGCATTTGCTCCTGAAGGCGATATTCCCGAATCCTTAGGAGACTTGACGGAACTTAGAACTCTGTCATTAGGTAACCATTCCGATCAGGTAGGTGATAATATCATTGAGGAAACAATGGGACTTGAACTGACGGAAGCGCAGAAGAATTCTGTACGGAGCGATTTCTATAATAAGTTTGTAAAGAATGATATTGCATTGTACTTTTCTGAACCTATACAAGCTGCCTTGAAATGGCAGAAAGAGGGAATACCTACAACTTTCTCACCATCTGTTGTAAACGATAAGGCGAGTCGTCCTTCTTTAAAAGATGTACCGGCTAACCGATTGACCAATGGAATACATAAAATTCCAGTTACCATTGGAAATCTAAAGAACTTGCAATACTTATATATTGCCAACGGTAAATTTGAGGGATTTGAAGAAGGGACTGATCTTGGCAAATTGGAAAACTTGACAGACCTTGAAATTTACAATTGTCCGTCTATGAAGAAACTTCCGGAAGAGCTGCAACAATTACCCAACCTTCAATCATTCAATTTAGCGAGCAATCCGAATTTGGGAGATTTTCATGAGGATTTAGGTGAGTTTGTGGCTAGCGAAAATATAAGCAAAACGTTACAGATCTTCTATTTAACTTTCAATAACCTGACTGTTTTACCGGATATGTCGATGGTGAAAAAACTAGGTAAACTGGATTGTGCGTACAACAAAATTAAAACGATTGAGAAAGCATTTGGTAGAGATGTGAACTTGGTGCAATTATCAATGGACCATAATCTGATTGAAGAATTGCCACGTGATGAAAACGGTAGCTTCTGTGGATATGCCGATGTGGAGTCATTCTCTTTTGCTTATAATAAATTGAAAAAGTTCCCGAATATATTTAGCTCACAATCTGTATATGTTATGTCTTCGGTTAATTTTTCATTCAATGAGATAGATGGATTTGAAGGTGAAGAAGACGGCACATTCAAGGGCGTGAATGCCAATACGATTGCCATAGGCGGTAATAAACTGAAGAAATTCCCGGCTATACTATTCAAAACCAATTCACAAGTGTCTGCTTTAGGATTGAATGGTAACGGTATAGAAGAGATTCCGAAGGGTACATTTAGTGCTTCAAAATATTCGTATATGATGAAAACGCTTGACTTGACTTATAATAAGCTGTCAAAGTTACCGGATGATTTTAATGGTAGAAATATGCCTTTCCTTTATGGAGTGGATGTAAGTAACAATCGTTTTACGGAAGTTCCTACCGGACCGATGGATGCAGCTACATTAACAGTGTATGCTGTCCGTAGTCAGCGCGATGAGAATGGTAACCGTTTGTTAAGAAAATGGCCGTCTAATATATCTTTATGTCCAAGTTTGCGACAGTTCTGCATAGGTGGAAATGATTTGCGAAAGATTACTGATACGATTTCATCGTATATTATAGTCTTTGAGATAAAGGATAATCCGAATATCTCTCTTAATCTTTCCAATGTCTGCAATATGATTAAGGCGGGAGCATATCTACTTATTTATGACCCGGAGCAGGATATTCGCGGATGTGATTATGTGAAATAAGAAACGGATAAATAATAAAAAAGAATCTATATGAAACCATTGTTTAAAATATATTTATACCTCTTTGCAGGTTTGCTCTTTATTGCAGCTTGTAATGATTCGGATGAAGAGGGGATTACTGGTTTCACCATTGATACCCAAGAAGTCACATTAGGTGCTATAGGAGGAATGGAGCCGGTTAAAGTGGCTTCAGGCACCAAATGGGTAGCAAAGGTAAACCAACCTTGGGTGAAGGTGATGCCTGCTAACGGTGTAGGAAGTACTAATTGCGAAATTGTAGTAGATTCTACACTTTCTAATGATGTGCGGCACGCTGTCGTGACATTTGTGCCGGAAGGACAACCGAAACAGGAATTGAAGATACATCAGACCGGATATGGAAAAATGATCGGACTGGATAAATATGAAGTCGAAGTTGCCAACATGGCCAACGATGATAAAAGGTATTTTGATATATCCGTGACTACGAATGTAAAGTTCAAAGTGGAGTATTCACAGGCGATAGGATCTTGGGTTACTACTAATAATAGAACACCTGATGTTTCTTTGGATTATGGAGCTCGTCCCCGTACTCTTAAAATGCGATTCAAATGGGACATGAATACTGACCCGCAAGAGAGAATAGCTTCTATAAAATTCCTTCCGGTAAACGCGGAAGATGAATTGGAAAAAGAAGTGACATTGACTGTAAAGCAGGAAGCTGCACCTGAAATAACAGATGATAGACGAGGTGATTCTATTGCTATTGTCATTGCAAGTACAAAGATGCGCTCAATGATGAATTGGGATGCCAGCGAACGTCTTGACTACTGGTTAGGGGTGACAGTTTGGGAAAGAACAGATAAAGACGTAACACCCGAAAAAATTGGACGTGTACGTTCTGTTGAATTCAGATTGCTGAATACAAAAGAAGTGTTGCCTGTTGAAATCGGTAAAATTAAGTATCTGGAGACATTGGTTATCTATGGCAATACGAACACTAGTTTACTTCCTTCTCCTTATCGTATAGGAAATGCATTGGCTGAATTAAAGTATCTGAAAAATCTGACAATAAGTGCATTGGGCATTACAACTATTGATAAAAATGAATTAAAAGAACCTTGCAAGGTTTTAAGGACTTTGGATGTAAGCGGCAATAATTTTACGAGTATTCCGTATGATTTGACTCCTACTAATTATCCGGAACTACTTAACTTAAGTTTAACGGGGAATCGTCGATATAGTTCAATTACTGATTTGAGTACTGAAACGCGCGACAATCCAGGGTTACGTATAGATGCTTCTTCTTCTTCATTTAAGAATTTATTGAAGTGGGAAAAGCTGAAATCTTTGTCATTATCATATAATTTGATTTATGGTCAACTACCAACATTTATTAATAGCTATAATGGTAGTCTTGAATATGGTGTATCTGCTTACACAGATGAGGATATCCTGAAAAACGATACATTAATGAGTGCTAGCGATGAGGTTAAAGCAAAACTAAAAACAATTCCGAAAATTTTGCCTAATGCCGAATTGTTCTCTATTAACTTGAATTTCTTGACTGGTGATGATTTGCCGGATTGGTTACTCTATCACCCACGTTTTGCACGTTTTGATCCATTCACCTTGATTTATACGCAAGATTCAGGTAAAGATATGAAGGGCAATATTCCTGGCTTTAAGAATGAACCGTCAAACTTGGAATGGTTCTATGAACGTTATCCGAAAGCCAGACCTACATTAACCGATAATTGATTTTTTTAATTATGAAAAGAATATATTTAGTTCTAATAGCTACTATAGCAATCACTTTTGTATCCTGTTCCGATCAGGAGATAGATACAGTGAAACCTGATGCCGGACAAGTAGCTCCTATCATTGATTTACCTGAAGGAGCTACTCAAGGTAGAATATTGGTGAAATTTAAACCGGAAGCGGCATCCTTTTTGGATGCTGCTACCACCCGCTCTGTCGGGGCTGCTTTGACTCGTTCAGGAATTTCGGATATGGATGCCGTTCTGCAGCGAATCGGCACTTCTAAACTGGAACGTATTTTTCCGGTGGACAATCGTCC
>USSR01000714.1 GCA_900557355.1 uncultured Bacteroides sp. | reverse complement strand
CTTTAAAGTAATATACGTTTTTACCATCTATAATCTTTTGAACATCTTTTAACCTTATACTCTCTTCTGTTTTTCCAACAGGGATCTCAATAAATCCTGCAAGATCATATCTTCTAGTATTTCTTATATAAGCATGCAATTCACGTGAATTATTTGCCAATGGATATTTTGCAATTTCCTTAGCAACAATATCGTCAGCTATGCTTATTAATTTCGATATAAAAGAAGTACTTTCTCTACTAACAGCTTCTCTTCCTGCAGTTGGTACTAGAGTAAGAAGATTAACTATTCCATTTAAATGAAATATGGAATTAACGGCAATGGGAGCCAGTCCAAAAGAGTTTCTTAGACCAAACAAAACATCTTCAGATGCCTTTAAACAGACATCTCCCTTAACTTGAATATGATTATATATTATATTTGATATTTTACATTGCGGTAATACGGGGACACCATTGTTAAGTATTATCCTATAATCAAATTCAAATAGTGAGTCTTTATAATGTAACACACCACTGTCTATACAATTTGTACTAGGGGTTACATCATACGAATCTAGACTAATCAGTTCATCATTTAAATATACAGGTACAGATAAATAATGAACATAAGGTTTAAGATAATTAATTGCTTTATCTCTAGTTAAGATAAAATCTGGGGATATTGTAACTACAATTGTAGTACCATAATCAGATCGTTGTTTCTGACTAGCAGTCACATAAATACAATTATTATTTAGGGACAACTCTGACTTTTTAACACCTGAAATCCAAGTAATATCAGTTCCGTATAATTTTGATTCTACAGTCAACTCTGTACAAACACCGAAGTTTGCCATTGCACCAATACCAAATGTTCCAACAACTCCTGCAGCTCGCGCTTCAGGATTATTTTTACCACTTGATCCAGCAGTCCAATAATGTGTTTTTAAACCCTCTTCATCCATACCAATACCATTGTCACAAATGGATAGTGATTGGTCTGCTATGGTAATGCGAATCTCAGGATCCGTGAAATTAGCATCTATATGACGCCTTTGCAAAATTGCGTCATATGCATTTTGGACATTCTCTCGTAATAGAGACAGAGGTGAATCATATATTTGTGAACACAAAAGATCTAAAACACGATCGATTTGTATATTAAAAGGTATATCACTCATAATATTATCTGAATTTATAAGATTCTTCAATCAACATATCAATATGGGGATTATGTATTCCCAACTTTTCTGCATGGTTGATAGTGTTGTCAAAAGTTTTCCACGCACGAGTCTCAATCGATGCGCTTAATACCGATACTATTTGAGATAATGTTTGTGGAGTAAATTCAACACTGCAAATTTTATCAAAACTTAGTTCTTTCAGAAATTCATCAATAAACTTATTTGCTGAAGGTTCAAAATTCCGAATAGAAATAAGAGTTTTAACTGCATTTTCGTAATCTTTATCAACTTTGGCTAGACTCAAACAGTCCGATAAGATCCTTTTATAGTCGATGGTTGGCAGATTAAACTCCATTAAGTAAGAATCTCTACCATCTATCTGCTTTTTTCTCCATGAAGGTATATCCCAGGCAGTTTCATCTTCTCTAACATGCAATGTAACATTTATCTTATTGTCGTTTTGTTCGATCTCTAAAATATTGTATTGGCAATGTGTCCCTTCTGGCATTGTATTACCACGTCCATATAAACATCCAGAACTTATCAAAGTCATTCGACCTTGTTTGAAAATATCATGATAGTTATATAAGGCTTCTGCATGGTGCTGATGACCATATAAACCTAATTGTATGTGAAAATCTGTAAGGCTATGAAGAACTCTTGGATCTAGGTAGTTTGTCTGAGTTGGGATTCCTGAAATATTATGATGCCATACACCTACAATAAATCTACCATATTTAAATACTTTTGATAAATCAGGTTGAGCTTCCACAATGGCTCTGGTATTTATTGCACCAATTTGGTTGAGATGATCAATTCTATAGCAGCTATTAAAGGATGCAAATGCAATATTATACTCAGGTAAATCTATTACATTATTCATCATATCACAATCATCTATAGAACGAATACCGTCATAAAAACGGTTATAAAACTCCACAAAGAATTTGAATCTTGATGCATATTCATTATCATTATTTATTATATAGAAACAAAAATCTTTCCAGCTCCAACGATATTTAGGATCTCCGCCCAAATATCTTTCTTTTGCATTTTCTCGCATTGCATCTGGAATAGCCTCCATGCTGTTAATTGTTGCGCCTCTATATAAATCATGATTTCCCGGAACAATAATTATTCTAGATTTATCTCCATTAAGGAAATGTTGAACCAATTTATTTAGAAAGGTTTCAACCTCATCATATTGTCTTACTATCTTTTCTTCCGCATTGTCGCCATTGGCTCCTTCAGCTAAATCTCCACAGACTACAATAATTTCCGGTCTCGGAATATTTCGATCATATGAGTCCGCATCATTACACAAAGAAGCAAATAAGTGATCAAAATCATTATTTTCTCCTTTGTGCAAGTCTGATATATGCAAAATGGAATAATGTTTATTCATAATTAAATAATTTCCACTATTTTGACTGTAAAGTTAATCAAATAAATATAAAGTTGATGAAATATGAAAGAATTTTCTAACATTACAAATGACTTTTTAAAGCACATTATATCTAACTATGTATTATTACCTAAATATTAAGTTTTTTTCAAGTTGTTGGCATTTGTTTATGAGTGATGCAGATTTTATTTTATGATGGTGCAAGGTGTCGAGCTATGTGCTATGCTATAATGTAATGATGAGAGTTGGCTTGAGTTGTCGAATGGGGCAAAGACAACCTCCGAGGCGAGGTCGGCGGTGAGCCAATTACGGATTTGAGAGTTGGAGAATGAGGGGCGTGAGTAATCTCGGAAAGATACGAACAACACCCTATTGCTATCATAAGCAGCCTGCAAGTGCATTGGGATTTTGCGGTATAGTGAACGCCCCAATGCTACCACAACAGAGCAGCCATTGGCGAGCAGAATATCAAGCACAGTTCGCTCGATTGGAGAGTGAAAACCGCTAATTACAATCTTATCAGTTTGAGCAATTTCGTGCGCCCACCGCTTGGCAAGGTCAAGAGCCTCAGGCGGTGCTGTGCGGGATGCGAAAAAGGCAACCAAATATCTATCCAACAACTCTTTGTTACCAGATAAGTCCATAAAAAAGCGCAGGCTTCTGCATTAACTTATCCCGTACCGAGGTCTTGGCTACCCGTAACACGAACAAGCAACACAGATAGCCCACGCAGGATGATATATAAGCACACACTGAGCCAATGTCAGTAGTGGATATATACACCTATCGTGGACATCTGATTGCGTATCTTCGTGTTACACAAACGGCCAAGTTTCGGTACGAAAGATTACGACAATAAATGTCTACTAATATGTATTGGCTTAACGCTTAAAGTCGTAAGCCGTAACAAAGATAATCAAAATTTCCTCAAATGTAGAATATGGTGTAAAAATAGAGTTGCTATGACACGATAGGACAACCTATGACACGTGCGGTCAAAAGGCAAAAGAGCCATTTTTTGTGTTGATTATTCATATATCTTTGCTCTCGAACGATTAACAAAGATGACTATGAATAATAGACAAACGGAATATATTGCACTCTC
>USSR01000713.1 GCA_900557355.1 uncultured Bacteroides sp. | reverse complement strand
GCGTTCTGTGTCACTTGCTGTACAACTGGCAGGTAAGGATTATCCTGTTAATATTACTATTACGCAGGAAGGCACATCTTCAGAACCTGTGCCACCGGTAGATGAAGATTATCCGATAGTGTATAATTCATTCCGTATACGTGATCCGTTTATTTTTGCCGACCCTGTATCTAAAAAATATTATTTACATGTCCATGCGGATGATGCACTTTATCCAACAGCGGCTAATCAGATAGCTGTGGCCATTAGTCGTAATTTGCGTGATTGGCAGAAAGGTGGAATCAGCTACGAAGCACCAGCAAGTTTCTGGGGAAAGGCAGATTTCTGGGCTCCTGATCTTTACTATTATGAAGGTAAATATTATATGTTTGCTACTTTTAGTGGAACAGATGGAATACGGGGAGCATCTGTATTGATATCTGATAAACCGGAAGGTCCATTTATTCCATTAGTTAACCGGCCGATTACCCCTAATGGATGGCAAGCATTAGATGCCGCACTTTTCGTTGATGAGAATAAAGATCCGTGGATTGTATTTAGCCATGAATGGACACAAATATCAGACGGAACTATTGTTGCACAGAAATTAACAAAAGATTTGAAAGAAGCGGCTGAAGAACCGGTAACCTTATTTGCGGCGAGTGAAGCACCTTGGGTTATAAGAAATTCATATTATGTATCAGATGCTCCATTTTTATATAGGGCAAATAATGGTGAACTTTTGATGCTTTGGTCTAGTTTTTTGTTGGGAAAAGATGGGAATGGACAATATGCCATTGGGGTGGCACGTTCTCAATCGGGTACTATTTTGGGACCTTGGCTACAAGATCCACAGCCATTGAATCCGAATGACAATGGAGGGCATGCTATGATTTTTAGGGATTTTGATGGGGTTCTGCGTATCTCGTATCACTCTCCTAATACTCCGGGGGGAAGTGAGAGGCTTACAATACATAGAATTGTTGATAATGACGGACAATTATCTATTGATTTTACCTCGGCATTAAGTAACTAAACTTGATATAATATGAAGTACATAATTCTATATGGAATGTGTGTAATAGCGCAGATGTTATTATTCACAGGGTGTGAAGATAAAGAACAGGTTTCTTCTTATTTGGCATTGGATAAAGATGAACAAAGTCAGTCGTTTACGGCTGCGGCAAGTACAAAAGAGATAACTCTGTTTTCTAATTTGGGAGTTATTGCTGATATATCTCCTGTGGAAGCAACAGCTTGGTGTCGGTTTAGTTTAAAAAGTGTGACAGAAGCTGAATCGGTTCTGATTATTAGTGTAGATGAAAATACGGTAAAGAAAGGGAGAAAAGCGATCATAACTCTCACTGCCCCTGATTATCGGAATGTAAAAGTCAATATTACCCAATCTGGCATCATTTTACCCATCAAATTAACAGAGTTTGAACCACATAATGGAGGGAAGGGTGATATAGTGACACTCAAAGGTGAAAATTTTGGAGATATAGCAGCTAATTTACATGTTTCTTTTGGAAATACTGTTGCAGAGATTCTTTCGGCAAGTGATACGGAACTACAGGTTAAGGTTCCTAAAATTACGAATAATCAACCTTGTAAAATAAGTGTGAAATTGGATAAAATGGAGGAAGCTTATACTGATAATTTTGTTTATGAGAAGCGCTGGTGGATAGAAAATTTGAAAGTGGATGTATTACCTTCAGCAATTGCTGTTGATAATACAGGAAAGAACATTCTCTTTCTACGTCGTTTTCCCGATGATCGGATTCCGGCAGAATTGGGACTTTATCGTTTGTCGGAAACTGGTGAAGTATCTTTTCTCGCTGGCTATGATCGTGTTGCGGGAGGGTATGGCTTTACGAGTGTTGTTTATGATAATGTTTCTAAGAAGTTTTACGCAATAGCTGAATGTGGAGGTACAGCTATTCAACTAATTGTAGTTGACCCAGCTAATAACTGGTCGACTGAGGTGAAGGCTGTCGAAGCGGGTATTGATGGCTATTGGGGTGTTGGATTGACAGCTAGCAAAGATGGTAAATTATATACTCGTCAAGGGTGGACTAATACAGTTATAGAAATAGATCCTTCAACATGGACTGCAAAGACAATAGGACTAGTGGAACGGCATGGTAATCAGGAGTTTTCAACTGCCCTTGCTGTTGCGACCGGTACGAATAATTTGTATGTGCAAATTAGATCAACATCTGAGTTAGCGTATATTGATGTTGTGACAGGCGAGGTTACTTGGTTGAATACTTCTGTTGAAACAGGTTATTGGGATGGTATATTTGCTGAAGCTCGTTTCTTGAGAGGTGAACAGATGTGCTCGGACGATGCAGGCAATATCTATATTGTCGATCAGGATAATCATGCGATTCGTATGGTGAATAATACAGGAGTTTCGACAGTTATTGGGGGGAATGGTTCTGGCGCTGTTAATGGTGTTGGCAAAGATGCAAAATTATGTGCTCCTTCAGGATTATGTATGGATGCTAATGGGGTTATGTATATTGGAGACACATGGAATGCTAGTATTAGAAAAGCCGTCTTTGAGTAGTCTCTCTGATTATAAAATTTTGAAATATTAATTCGATTATGAAAAAGATATTACTCTCATTTTTTATTGGCATTATGTTAATAGCCTGCAGTCAGAAAACAGTCTCTGTTCGTGAAGTCTGGACGAAAGAGCAGGCTAATGAATGGTATCAACAATGGGGATGGCTCCGTGGGTGTGATTTTATTCCGAGCACGGCAATCAACCAATTGGAGATGTGGCAGGCTGATACTTTTGATCCGGTTACTATTGATCGTGAACTGGGTTGGGCAGAAGATATCGGAATGAACTGTATGCGTGTATATTTGCACCATTTGGTTTGGGAAACGGATAAGGAAGGTTTTAAGAAACGTATTAATGAATACCTTACTATTGCCGACAAGCATCATATCTCTACCATCTTTGTCTTTCTGGATGATTGCTGGAATCCTACTTATCAGGCAGGAAAACAACCGGAACCACAACCGGGAGTACATAATTCGGGATGGGCGCGTGATCCGGGAGATTTGTATTATAAAGGTGATACGGCAGTGATACTTCCGGTCTTGGAGAATTATGTGAAAGATATTCTTACCACCTTTAAGGATGATAAGAGAATTGTGTTGTGGGATTTATATAATGAGCCTGGTGGTTCGGGTGGATATAGATACGGTGAAAGAAGTCTGCCGCTATTACAAAAGATATTTACGTGGGGACGAACAGTAAACCCGTCGCAACCCTTGTCAGCCGGAGTCTGGGATATGAGTTTGACTAATTTGAATAAGTTTCAGTTGGAAAACTCGGACGTGATAACCTATCACACGTATGAAGGTCTGGATTCGCATCAACAGCTCATTGACACATTGAAGCAATATGGGCGTCCGATGATTTGCACGGAATATATGGCACGTACTCAAAATAGTACTTTTCAGGATATTATGCCGATGCTGAAGAAAGAAAATATTGGTGCAATAAACTGGGGACTTGTAGCCGGAAAGACAAATACTATCTTTGCATGGGATACTCCGTTGCCTGACGTAGCTGAACCGTCCTTGTGGTTCCATGATATTTTCCGTAGCGATGGGACACCTTATTCAACAGAAGAAGTGGAATGTATTCGTTCATTAACTAAATAATTCCCTTATGATAACT
>USSR01000712.1 GCA_900557355.1 uncultured Bacteroides sp. | reverse complement strand
ATGGGCCAAGTTTATTTAATTTTTAATTTGTCCCAATTTTAATGGGACACTAGTGATGTGATAAAATATGAATACGTGGACAAAAGTACGGAATCATACAACGGTGAAGGGGGATTTTTTGTGTAATAAGGAGTATTTATAGATTGAAGTCAAGGAAAATTGCTAACAAAAAAAGGGCTGTACATTATGTACAACCCTTTTGGCTTTTATTTGTCGGAAATTTTAGTATCCGAAGATATCTTCCTGTTTCAGTTCAATCACCGGACCTACCTTCTTCAGACTTTCCATATCCAATTCTTTCTTGTCACCAAGAATACAATAAGTATATGTACGTCCCTTGATCCACTTGTTCTGGTAGTCGATAACATCCTGCAACGTCATGTTCTGCACATCATTGTACAGTTTGATGCGGCTATCCACATTCTGTCCCAAGTATTGAGCACTGATGTAATCCCAGATGACATCCATCTTGATGGTACGGTCAGTACGCATGCGGGCAATCATACCATCTTTAGCAAGTTTAAAAGCAGCTTCTGATTCAGGCATGTTATTGATGATATCATTGAATGTATTGATTGCATCTATCATCTTATCGTTCTGCGTAGCAATCTGCGTACGGAGAGTGTAGGGATCAGTCAGGTAAGACGGTTTCAGCATACCGGCCCATGCTGAGTAAGCCAGACCGCGGCTTTCGCGCATTTCCTGGAATACGATAGAATTCATACCACCACCAAAGTATTCGTTATACAATTGACGGCCTGATTCTGCAGCAGGATCAAATTTCTCTCCCTTATTGGAGACTTGTGACATGTAAATTTGCTTAGCTTCATACGGAGCAATGAAAATCTTCGTTTCCGGTGTGAGCAACGGTTCGAAGTTATTTCCTTCCGGAATTTCGTTCAATGTTTCCGGAGCCTGATGTTCTTTATTGATGATGGCAAGTAATTCATCCTGATTATTGGGGCCATAATAAAGAATACGGTGTTTGAAGCTGTTCAACTGCTTGATACGGTCTACAAGTTGCTGTGGATCCATAGAAGTCAGTTCAGCTTCGGTCAATATGTTGGTTGACGGAGACTTCGGACCATAAGTGGCATAAGTCACCAAGCGTGAGAAGTTTTGCATCTGATTCAGCTTGGCATCCTTGCGTGATTTCAGGATATCATTAGCCATATTGGTGTAAGCTTCCGGATTAACTTTGGCATTTGCCATCAGTTTTTCGAAGAGAGCCATGGCAGCAGGCATGTTCTCGCTGAGGCCGGAGAGCACTACATAAGTACGTTTTGCACCCGGAGATACGAAGAATGAACAAGCAAGGCGGTAGAATTCGCTTTTTACTTCTTCCGGAGTCATGTCGGCTGTGCCGAGGTATTCCAGATATTGAGCAGCAGTACCCAATGCCTTGTCATTGTTGTTACCCATATCAAAAAGGTAAATCAACTGGAAGATGTCATTCGTTGTATTTTGTTTGTAGAGTACAGGAATATCCGATTTAGCCTTCAACTGGGTGAGGTCTTTGGAATAATCCAGGAATACCGGTTCAATAGGAGTCACTACGCTTGCCTGAATTTCTTTCAGGAAAGTGCTGACTGTATCGCGGTTCATCACGATAGGAGTGATTTCAGGCTTCGACATCTTCTTCTCATTCGGGTCTTTGCCTTGCTTCTTGTAGATAACGGCATAGTTATCATCTTTCAAGTATTTGTTGGCAAAAGCTACGATGTCATCTTTTGTCAGTTTAGACATGCGGTCGAGAGCAGTCACTTCATCCGCCCAGTCGCTACCGTTTACGAATGATTCAACGAACATATCTGCACGTGCATCATTGTTTTCTAACTGTTGCATCTGATACAGCTTGAAGTTGTTGATGTTGGCTTCCAGCATCTTTTCGTCAAAGTCACCCTCGCGGAGTTTCTTCAATTCGCCCAATAAGAGGTCTTTGACTTCGTCCAATGTCTGCCCTTGTTTGGGGCGTCCCTGCATCATGAATGCACTGTAGTCGCTCATAGTCATCGGATAACAATAAGCGCTCAGGGTCTTTTGCTGTTGTGTCAGATCCAGGTCTATCAAACCGGCCTGTCCGTTATAAAGTATTTGGGAAACCACTTGTAAGGTTTCTACGTCTTTGTCTGCTGCTCCGGGAAAACGCCATGCCAAGGCAACGCTTTCAGCATCCGGACCTAAAATTTCACGTACAACAGGTGCTGTAATTGGAGTTTCCTTCGGTAAATCCAGTTTCGGCAGATCAGGATTCGGTTTCAAACCACCGAAATACTTATCAATGGTTGCAATCATCTGATCGGGATCGAAATCACCTGAAAGACAGATAGCCATGTTGTTGGGCACATACCATTTCTTATAATATTCCTTGATATTGGTGATAGAAGGATTCTTCAGGTCTTCTTGTGTACCAAGTACGGTCTGTGTGCCGTAAGGATGGTGTGGGAAAAGAGAAGAAAGTACAGCCTCGTATACCTTACGCGGGTCGCGGGTCAGTGACATGTTCTTTTCCTCATAAACTGTTTCCAGCTCAGTATGGAAACCACGGATTACGCAATTTTCAAAACGTTCTGCCTGGATTTTGGCCCAGTTGTCAATCTGGTTGCTGGGGATATCTTCTGTATAGCAAGTTACGTCGAAGCTGGTATAGGCATTCGTTCCGTTGGCACCGATGGCAGCCATCAGCTTGTCGTATTCGTTAGGAATGGCATACTTGGAAGCTTCGTAAGAGATACTGTCTATTTTTGCATAAATAGCTTTACGCTCAAGACTGTCGGTAGTCTTACGATAGATTTCAAACTGTGCTTCGATCTGGTCGAGCAAAGGTTTCTCAATCTCGTAGTTTTGGGTACCGAAGTTTGTGGTACCTTTGAACATCAGGTGCTCAAAGTAGTGAGCTAACCCGGTTGTTTCTGCAGGGTCGTTCTTTCCACCTACACGTACGGCAATGTACGTCTGTATGCGCGGTGTTTCCTTGTTGACGGTCATGTAAACTTTCAGACCATTATCCAGAGTGTAGATACGCGCTTTCAGCGGATCGTTGGGAACTGTTTCATAACTGTACTTTGAAGTACAACTTCCTAAACTTATCGCTACCAGTAGGATAAGCATTAAACCAATTTGTCGGAATAGTTTGTTCATAAGCTGACTTATTAGATTGATAACTGCAAAAATATGCGTTTTTTTCATACCTTTGCACGCAAAAAGTAAATATTTTAACTAGAAGGTTTATTTTCATAGATTATGATTACCATAGAACAGCTGAAAGACGTAAAGGAGCGCACCGAAGCCCTCTATCGCTATTTGGATATAGAAGGAAAGAAAATCCAGGTAGAAGAAGAACAGTTGCGTACCCAGGCTCCCGGTTTTTGGGATGACCAGAAGGCTGCCGAAGCGCAGATGAAAAAGGTGAAAGGTTTGCAACAATGGATAGCCGGTTATAATGAAATAAAGACATTATCGGAAGAGTTGCAACTGGCTTTCGACTTCTACAAAGACGAACTTGTTACGGAGGAAGAAATAGACGAGGCTTATGCCAAGGCTTCCACTGCTATTGATGAGCTTGAATTGAAAAATATGCTTCGTGATGAAGCCGACCAGATGGACTGTGTGTTGAAAATCAACTCCGGTGCAGGTGGTACGGAAAGCCAGGACTGGGCAAGCATGCTGATGCGTATGTA
>USSR01000711.1 GCA_900557355.1 uncultured Bacteroides sp. | reverse complement strand
TGTCCGGAACATAAATTCCGGGCAAAGCATCTTTTGAATAAACGACCTTCTTAAATGGCAAGATATTGTCTTGATAATTAATGTTATCTATCTTAACTATCACACGTTTACCATCAACCCTTGTCACTTCACCAAAAACAGGTGAATTTTTAGGAATCAAGATACCATTATCACTAACAGCTTCTTCCCCTAAACGAAGTTCAAGAGTATTTCCTTCTTCTACTGTCTGCTCCGAATAAACATAAGCTTTGATAACATTCTTATGCTTAGAATGATATGCTATTGAAAGGTGAAGGCTTTTCCGGAATGAGCGATTTTGGTTCAATCGTATCCTTCTCTATACCATCTGCTTTTTCCTCCTTGGAAGTATCACTCTGAGTAGTTCTTACCTCCTCGGAACGCACAGACACTTTCTCCGTAACCCTATCAGCAGTCCCTTTTCCGGAGCGTTCACGCTCCATATCCTCTATACCCGAAGATATGCCTGCTTCATTTGCGCGAATCAACTCTTGCACTCTAGCTATCTTTTCAGGGTCATCAACATATACATCCGAGTGTTCTTGAGAAGCGCTTTCACGCAGTGGCAGTTGCTCTGAGGTTGAAGAAAGCTTCTTACCATCCAGATTCTTCATCATATCATCTATAGTAATATCTTTGGTATCAGCCCGCAACACTACTTCCTGCTTCTTCATATCAGGAGCGGGGGAGTCCATAATAATCAGTAATATCAAAACTCCGGCCATAAATAATGCTGCGGCCATAAAATAAAATCTTTTTTTACTATTCATCATGGGGTTATTCCTCATTTATTGGATAATACTCTTGAGTATAACTCGTAAAATAAAAGCCTGTTGGATTCTCTGGGTAACGGGGCTTTACTCTAATTGCTTTTCCTGTAGACAAAACCTTAAAACGCAGGACTGATTGGTTATCAGTAATACTTAATGTAGAACTGAAAACAACTTGATATTCACTACCGTTTCCAATCACTTCTAACTGCTCCAACTTATCAAAATAGCACCGATAAACTACCCCTTTATTTATTGCGTCAGAATAAGATTTATCATACTGGTACTTACCAAAGATGGAATTAAGGTCTGTTTGATTGACAAGAAATGCGGCACGAGCCTGATTTGAACGAATATTGTTCACATCAAAGCTGTTTACGTAGTAACTCACCGAATAACAATGTGTTTTCAGAAGCTCTCGATACAAAGTCTCCTGCTCCGAAGATTCTACAGGCAACATCTCTCCTCCAGTATTAACCACAATAACTTTATCCATGGCTGTATCAACAATAGAATAGGCATAATAAAGAACAGCCAATACTATAAAGGTTAAAGACAAAAAAAACAACTTCAAGTAAAGTGCTTGTTTCTTCTTTCCATCGGTATAAACCGTAAATCCCTTCAAAAAATCTTCCCTGTTTAACTCCATAATATACTAATTTATAGCATGTTTCAACAATGTTATTAAAAAACTGACTAACAAGGCCAGTACGCCTAAGATGAATCTCACTTTTATTGGTACTTTCCCAACCTGAAAAGCACCATATAAATCCTGTAAAACGGAAAGATACAAATCAATAGTACCTTTCCTTAGGATAGCGAGATGGGCTAATGCTTTATACTTTAAATTAAACTTCATAAAATCGGCTCAAGGAAACCCACAAATCTTTAGTTTGTGGGAGGAATTGAACCACCTTTCCTTCTTTTGTTAAACAATTATTTCAAATATTTTTGATATTTAGAGATGTATTCTATACATTTACGCTATGAAATTGACATTGAAAATAAAGATTATCCCTACTGACATGCAGCGTCAGGCTCTTCTCGATACACTCAAAGAAGCTAATGCGGCGTGCAATCTTATTTCTGAGATTGCATGGCAGAATAAGACTTTTAATCAATTCAAACTTCATCACTTGTGTTATAATGACATCCGAACCAAGTTTAATCTTTCTGCACAAATAGTCGTACGTTGTATCAGCAAGGTCGCTGATGCGTACAAGCTTGACAAGAAAAATCAACGAAATTTTAAAGAACTTGGAAGTATCAGCTATGATAGCAGAGTACTTTCTTATTCGGGAGATTACGTTTCCATCTGGGCTGTAAACAAGCGTCAAAAGATTCAATTCGTTTGTCATAACACAAACTATCTTCCATATATCAAAGGGGAAGCAGACCTTGTGTTTAAGAAAGGAAAGTTCTTTCTTTTCCAAACAGTAGAAGTCCCCGAAGAAGATGTTGAAGATGTTGAAGAGTTTATAGGTATAGACTTTGGAATTACAGACATTGTCTGTACGTCCGAAGGAAATACCTACGCTTCTCAATCTCTCAACCAATACAGAGATAAACAAAGGAAAATCCGTGGTTCCATTCAATCCAAAGGTACAAAAGGTCGCATTCACGAATGTAAGCGTGGATGTGCCAGACTTCTGAAACGGCTTAAAGGGAGAGAGAGAACCACTGCAACGATAATCAACCATACCATTTCCACACAAATCGTAGCGGATGCCAAGCTCAGAGGGGTAGGCATTGCCATTGAGGATTTGTCTAAGATACGTTCCACTTCCAAGCGCAGGAACAAGACCTTTAAGAAGGAACTTAACTCTTGGAGCTTTTATCAGTTGAGAGCATTTCTTGAGTATAAGGCAAAGATGGCAGGTGTTCCGTTGATTGTCGTTCAACCAGCATATACTTCTCAGACTTGTTCTAAGTGCCACCATCTTGGCACAAGAAAAAACAAGTCTTTCAAGTGCGGATATTGCGGGAACGATATGGATGCGGATATTAATGCCGCTAAAAATATCGCTCTGCTTGGGGCTGTCGTAAACCAGCCTGAAAAATCGGGTATGTGTTCTTGCTCTTTGCATATCACTGCTTAGGTTTAAAGCCCATAAGTCTTTAGACTATGGGTTGTTTACAACAACTAAAATAATTGGCTACTCTTAGAACGGACAACAGAAAATAACTTAAACTTAATCCATACAGCAACCAAAACCAAGACAACTACACTAACCGAGCCGACTGCCTCTTGTCCGGAAACCAGAGCCAAAGCAACCTCATTGGAGAACTTGTCAGCTAATAAAAAGAGGGGAATCAACAAATAGCATATAATCATATTCTTCAACCATGAATAAAAATAGCTACGAGTACTGTCATGTATGATCAAGACTATCGCAATGGGAGCTACTAATTCAAGCATCATTAAATACATATAACGCCCTAAAATAAAGAAAGTGTATGTATATTTGAATAAGAAGATTCCAAGTCCCAACAGTAAACCGGAGATTGCCTTATAAATAAAAGACAAAGGTCCGATCTCATCAAACGATATACCTAAGATCATCTGATTACTAACCCGTTCCTCTTGTGTATTCACTAGCTGAGTGAGAGAGTTCACAGCCTCTGAAGAGTCACCATTAATTCCAGTAACCAACGCCTCCTGCAAATCCGCACACACAGATTCCGTCAAACTAAAAACCATTCCCGAAGAAGATGCAATAAAACATGCCAATACATAAATTCTCATTTGCCCCCAATAAGCAGCAATATCAAACCTCTTACCAGATCCGATGTTTTTCTGATACTCTTCCCATAGCTTTGTAAAAAGGAGAAAGAGAACCAGTGCAATCATAATTGTTTGAAAAGAATCATAAACAATATAGCCCTTCGTTTGAG
>USSR01000710.1 GCA_900557355.1 uncultured Bacteroides sp. | reverse complement strand
TTTGAAGTTGGTTTTACCCTGAAAGGATATAAAGTAAAGAAGCGGTAATAGTAGCCAAATCGTAAAATAGAATCAATTTTAGCGGCATATATAAGGAACTAACATAGTTGTATGCCGCAAAGAGTCGTCGATTATTGAATTTAGACTCTTTGCGGCAGTTCTGTTTTTTCTACTTTTCTATGAAAGTATTCAGAGAATGAGGTTGTAAGGTTACATTCAAATAGCGGGTACCTAGTTTCACGGTAAGCTCTTTGGCTTCTTCGTCGAAATTACCGGCTATCACCACTTGTTTCTTTTGTGGAGTCATGACGATCATTACCGGCATCCTGTCCCCTCTATCTTTATATGCCAGCACTTTCGAGCCGGGTGTTACATAATGGCTGTAATGTTTTACTGCATAATATTCGGGAGTGTAGGTCGCACTCCCCGTCTTTGAATCCACATGAATCAAAGCATTCTGTTTCCATCCCCATCCGCTGAAACCTCCGTCGTACAAAATGGCATTCCAGAAAGTATATTCTTCACAGCCATTGCCCAGATAATGATTCATTAGTCCGAAAGTGTGTTCGGCTGCTTTCCAGTCGAAAGAGCCCCAGCCACATTCACTTTCCGTTTGTACGTACTTGTATTGCGGATATTTGGCACGAAGTTTGGATAAAATCTGACCGCCTTCCCATTGGAGGCCGACCCCTTCTATTGTTTCCGGCATACGTGGGTCGGAAAGTACCTGATCGATCACCTCGTAGCGGTTGGTGTTGATTGTTCCTAAATATAACTTTACTTCCGGATGCTGCTTTTTCAGAGTAGGAGCGAGGTACTCTGTATTGAAGCGGATAATACCTTCTGCCGTCCAGGCACACCCCGGATAGTTGGTGTAACTCCATGATTCATTTTGGAACATAATCATGGAGATGGGGATACCTTGTTCCTTGTAAGCATCGATAAATTTGCAAAAGTAATTTGCATAGGTTTGCAGATAACGTGGGTCCTGGATAAAGTAATCATTTACAGCCAACTGTTGTGGAAATACCTGTGTGTTCTTTTCTTTACTATCCTCATAGAGAGCCACATCAGACAAAGGCGGCATCTGATTTTGATTACGGTCACTGCGAACTGAATAGTAGTGATTGATTTTCATCCAGGAAGGAGGCGACCATGGCGACATCCAGAAAGTCATATCCGGATTATACTGTTGTGCAGCTTTGATAAAAGGAATCAACGTCGTTTTATCCCGATTGATATTGAAATGCTTCAATTGGAAGTCACCGGATACTTCATCGCAACTGTACCAGTCGCGAGCGTAGTCGTTGGCATTCATGGAGAAGCGTCCCATGGTAAACTTCAGATCTCCTCCGGGAGCAAACAACTGTTGAAGAACAATCTCCTGTTGCTTGCGTGGAAGCATGTTGAGCGCATCCCATCCAAGTTCATTAAAGCATGTTCCCCAGGCCTTGAAGACAGTTCCATTCTCCGAACCATTGATTTCAAGTAGAGGAGTATGCCCGGTATTTGTCTGCAGCTTGACTTTAGACTGTTGCCATGTGTTATTTTCCGTACTGCTAATCCACTCGTAGGATTGCGCATTCATAGTACCCATTGACAGCGCAATGGCTAGACTACTAAATAAGGTGGTTTTCCTAATCATGTTTTTCCTGTTCTTATATTTTTTATATTACTGTTTAAAACAATCTCATACAGTATACTCAACTGTGCATCTTTAACAAGGATTGGTCTATTAATAAGTCTCTATGACAATAGCCGCTTCCGGCAATCCTTCTGCTGAAACAGTAAGAGTGATCGTCCCTTTTTCAGTATTTGGCTGAACGATAGCAATTGCTTTTCCCCGGAACGTTTTCGGCTTTAAGGAACGAAAGCTTCTCATATCATCCGCACTTCCATTACCTGCAGCAATGACGGACCCTTTTCCGGCAGATTTAATTTCCAAAGGAACGGAGCAGTCAGGTATTAACTTTTCATTTTTATCCAATATTTCAACCTTTACATACGATAGGTCATTTTTATCTGCCTTTATTTTAGTATGATCGGCTGTCAAACGTATCATTGCCGGGATTCCGGTTGTGCAAAGTTCAGTCGATGTCGTTTCTTTCTTTCCTTTCAGGTTAACAGCCTTCAATTGTCCCGGTTCATAGGGAACCTCGAAAGAAGCCGTATAGGTATCGAGATTGACTTCCTTTTCTCCCAATAACCTGTTATTCAAATAAAGTCTTACTTTAGGGGAACGGCTATACACATGTACTACCATCGTTTCGCCTTCGTATCCTTTCCAGTTCCAACTAAGGAATTCGTTTTTCCATCCCCAGTAGTTGATGTCTTCCCTTTTTCCTTTGGCTACGGGAGGTTGTACAGCTAATGAAATATCACGTCTTTTCCAAAGAATGTCGCGATAATAAGATTGCGGTTTCTTGTCTCCGCAGAAGTCAATGTCACCACACCATGCATTATACCACGGCCACCCCATAAATTGCGGACTGTGCTCTCCCGGAGCAAGTTCGAGAGTATGTGCAAGACCGGCTTCACCCAGATAGTCGAGGGCAGTCCAGACAAAATCTCCAATCAGATAGGAATTCTTGTCGATCAGGTTCCAGTTTTGTGCTGCTTCTTTAGGCACCGATTCACTGCCGTACATAATCCGTTGCGGGAATCGTGCGTGATCTTTTTCATATTCCTTCCATTGATAATTATAGCCGGAGACATCCAGGTTCCGAAAAGCCCTTTCCGAATCCTTCTCCCAACTAAAATCTCTTCTGTCCCAAAACGAATTAACAGCGGCAGTAGTGGCGCGACTTGTGTCATATTTGTGAATGGTTGCAATCAATTTCCGGGCTATGATCTCTCCGGTGGGTTCGTCGGCGCGTTCAGCTATTTCATTGCCAATACTCCACATGATAATAGAAGGATGGTTTCTGTCTCTGCGTACCATGGTGGCTATATCGTGTTCACTCCATTCATCGAAGAATTGGTGATAATCTTGCGGGCGTTTTGCTTGTTGCCATTGATCGAATACTTCATCAATCACTAGCAATCCCAATCTGTCACACGCCTGTAGAAAATACTCCGACGGTAAGTTGTGTGAACATCTGACCGCATTGAAACCATTTGCTTTCATTAACTCTACCTTGCGCTCTTCTGCCCTGTTGATAGCTACGGCACCCAACAAACCATTGTCATGATGCAAGCAACCACCTTTCAATTTTAGCGGTTTCCCATTTAATAGAAATCCTTTTTCAGCGGAGAATTCGACGGTTCGTATTCCGAAAGGAACGGTTATTTCATCAGATAGCTTTTTAGATTTCACGGATAGATGCGCAGTGTATAAACTAGGACTATCTACCGACCATAATTCCGGCTTTTTTATATCAAAAGTAAGGGAAATGGGGATATTGGTTTCACCGGATATATTGACTGGTTGAGTAGTGGAATAAACTTCTTCCCCCTGTGGAGAGAATATCTGAATCTTCAGATGGGCGGTCACTTTTTCTTTGCCAGAGTTATGTAGAATGGAGTGAAGATCAACCGTCGCTTTTTTACCTTCTACTTTGGAAGCATCTATAAAAGTATCCCATTCATCCAAATGTACTTTGTCCGTTTTCATTAGCCATACGTGTCGGTAAATGCCGGAACCGGCATACCACCGGCTGTTCAGACCTTCATTCACCACTTTTACGGCC
>USSR01000709.1 GCA_900557355.1 uncultured Bacteroides sp. | reverse complement strand
GTAACTGGGAATAATTCCTATCCTCAACTCTGTATGATAGAAACGATTGACTTTAGTAAATCGGAACAATATACGTTATCCATCCGCCTCAGTGCGGATGGATTTTCTTTTTCTGTATTCAACCCTCTCAATGAAAATGAGCTCTTTTTCTTTGACCGTAAAGTAGAAGAATCACTCTCCCTCACAGCCAACCTGAAACAGACTTTCCGCGAAGTGAAATGGTTAAAACATCCTTACCGCCGGGTAAATATACTCATGGCAGGTAAACGCTTTACCCTTGTACCGTTGGAGTTTTTCGAGGATGAACAAACAGAAATGCTCTTTTATCATAACCATCCTAAACGGGAGAACGAAGTTATACAATACAACATTCTACGGAAAAACAATACCGTAGTACTGTTCAGCATGGACAAAAGTGCCCGTTCGTTTCTTTGCGAACAATATCCTAATGTGAGGTTTTATTCACAAGCAAGTTCATTCATTGAACACTTCTCCAGTAAAAGTCGCTTGGGAAACAATCGGAAAATGTATGTGCACCTGCGGAAAGATGCTGCCGAACTATATTGCTACGACCGCAATCACCTGCTCCTTGCCAACTCTTTTGAGTGCAAACAGACAGCAGACCGTATCTATTACCTATTATATATATGGAAACAGCTTGGTTTCGAACAAGAACGCGACGAACTACATCTTACCGGTGAGTTGTTCGACAAAGAAACTTTGCTCAGTGAACTACGAAAATTCATCCGGCAGGTATTCGTCATGAACCCTGCCACTAACCTCGACCTACAAGCCATAACCCTATGCGAGTAATCAGCGGAATATATAAAAGAAGAAGATTTGACGTACCTCGTACCTTCAAGGCACGTCCCACAACAGACTTTGCCAAAGAGAATCTATTTAATGTACTTGCCAACTATCTGGATTTTGAAGATGGTGTATCTGCCCTCGACCTCTTTGCAGGCACAGGCAGCATCAGTATAGAACTGGTATCACGCGGTTGCAATCGTGTAATCAGCGTTGAAAAAGACCGGGATCACCACGCTTTCATTTGCAAAATCATGCAGGAAGTGAAGGATGATACTTGTATCCCCATCCGTGGCGATGTATTCAAGTTCATCAAAGGGGGACGCGAGCAGTTCGATTTCATCTTTGCCGATCCTCCGTATGAATTGCAAGGACTGGAAACCCTTCCCAATCTTATTTTTGAAAATAATCTGCTGAAAGAAGGAGGTCTGTTTGTATTGGAACACGGCAAGAAAAACAACTTTGAGAATCATCCGAACTTTGTGGAACGGCGGGTATACGGAAGTGTAAACTTCTCGATATTTAAATGAAGAACGAAAAATGAAGAATTACCATGCGGCATCATTGCGCAGCTAATTCTTCATTTTTCGTTCTTCATTCTTCATTATAAAAGCGGTGCCATCAAGCGCACCACACTCTCGGCAGCTTTCCGCCACCAAGGACGCTTCACCCAGTTTTTAAGGAAGACTTGTACACAGTCGCGCTGATCCTGAAGAAAGATCTCCCGCATTTGCAATGCCGTTTCCGTATCATAAATGAAAGCATTCACTTCAAAATTATGCTCAAAGCTACGAAAGTCCACATTGGTAGAACCAACAGTGGAAAGCTCATCATCTGATACCATCAGCTTGGAATGCAAGAAGCCTTTTTTATAGAAATAGATTTTTACACCCGCTTGCAATATATCCGCCAGATACGAACAGGAACCCAAATGCGTCAGACGATTATCCGCACGCATTGGCAACATCAGACGTACATCCACTCCTGCCAATGCCGCAGTTTGCATAGCGGCCAAAATCTGTTCCGTAGGCAGAAAATAAGGAGTCTGTATATAGAAGTATTTCTTTGCACCGGAAATTGCCATACTCAATCCTTGCATAATCTCTTTCCAGGGACCAATGGGGTCACTCGTCACAATCTGCACCAAAGAAGTGCCGGTCGCTTCCATCTTCGGAAAGTAACGGGAAGCACTGATCAAAGTACGGTCAACAAAATACCAGTCGAGCAGGAAAGCAGTCTGCAGACCATGCACGGCTTTACCTTCCAGTAAAAGATGGGTATCACGCCAGATACCCCATGAGAAACCACGCATATAGCGTTCTGCCAGATTCATTCCGCCTATAAATCCCACACGCCCGTCAATCACCACAATCTTACGGTGATTACGGTAGTTCACCTTACTAGTGAACAGCGGGAAACGTACTTTCAGGAAACTACGCACTTCAATGCCTGCCGAAAGCATCTCATCATAGAACCGGTTGGGCACATGCCAGCATCCTACATCGTCATATATAAGACGCACTTCAACGCCTGCCCGCGCTTTCTCCACCAATACATCGCGTACCATACGCCCGATAGCATCATCTTCAAAGATATAAAATTCAATATGGATATGTTGCCGGGCATTCTGCAGTTCCCTCAACAAGGATTGCAGCATAGAGCCGCCATTGGTATAGATTTCGATACGGTTACCGTCGAAAGGGAATGCCTGGGTCGTGTTGCGGAACAGGGAAATAAGCCGACTGTAAGCCATTGGCAAAGTAGTGGCATCCTGCGCCAGATACTCCACCATCGGTTTATTCAGCAGACGGTTATAAATCTTCTGCCCTATGATGCGCTCCCGCCTGCGGCTTCGCCCGAAAAAGAAATAGAAGACTAATCCCACAACAGGCAGGAACATCAATACCAGTATCCATGCAAGCGTCTTCACCGGATTACGATTGTCGAGGATAATGACAACAATTGTTCCGATGATAGCGCCAAAGTAAATAATATCAAAGGCGACGGTAGCTACTTGGTTGAGTATATAGTTCCAGTCAATCACAAAAGCAAATATAGAGAAAATAAAAGAATTCCTGTTTTTTTATAAGAAAAAAGAGATTGAATTTAAAGTATTTACATATATTTGCATAATTACACACTAATACTATGAAATATGAAAAAGCAGCTTTTAATCGCCCTCTTATTGGGTTTGTCAACTACTATCTGTCATTCGCAAGTAAAAATCAACGTACAAGGCGGCACTGGGTTGACCGGCATCACCAAGAATGAAAATTACAATGCTAACTTTGGATATCGTTTCGGAGTAGGTGTTGAGCTACCTATTGACAAGACTTGGTCCATGCAAACAGGGCTACAGTTCCTGAACAGAAGCTACTCTGTTGACGAAGGAATAACAGCCCTTGGCACTAATGAGGAAGGCAAACAAACCTACATGGTATTGGGGATTGATTCTAAAATAAACGGAATCTATTTACAAGTTCCCATCAAAGTTGCCGCATATCTGCCTTTGAATAACAACTGCGGATTTCAATTCAGCGGAGGTCCATACATCGCTTATGGAATTGGCGGAAAAAGCAAAGTGAACTGGATACTTGCCAGCCAGGAAAAAATCGACTCCGACGACCTCACATCTGGTGGAGATAACAGATTGATGGAAGGTAAAACAACGCATAAGACATTCGATAAAAACGATGGACTGAAACGCCTGGACATCGGTTTAAGTCTCGGAGTAGATTTCAAATACAAACAACTTTTTGCCGGTATCGGTGCCGAATACGGTTTTCTTCCCATTGATAAAGAATTTCCTAAAGACATTTTCAAATATTCCATCCAGGAAAACCAGACACTTGTCTCCCCTCGCAACATAGGAATCGAATTTCATGTATC
>USSR01000708.1 GCA_900557355.1 uncultured Bacteroides sp. | reverse complement strand
TACCAAAGGATTTTGAATATGTACAATATCTGAAATGCAAGGAATACACCTGTTACTGCAATCAACCGGACAGCTTCTTTCTGGCATCTGATTGCGTGGATCGTACGGCGGAAATTTTCAAACAAATGAAACCTTTTGCTGATTTCCTGAACTACACGATTGACGACTTTGAATAAAATTTGATCATAATATAACTAACTTAAAACATTAAAGCTATGGTAGTAGATAGATTAGAAAATTTAGAAAAATATGCATCGTTGAACCCCTTGTTCGCCCAAGCTATTGAATTCTTGCAATCACATGACTTGAACGCAATGGAAATTGGCAAAACCGAACTGAAAGGTAAAGACCTGGTTGTAAACGTAGCTCAAACTACCCCAAAAGCTAAAGAACAAGCCAAACTGGAAACACACAATGAATTTATAGATATTCAGATTCCTCTCTCCGGTGTGGAAGTAATGGGCTATACTGCAGGAAAAGATTGTGTACCGGCTAATGCTCCCTACAATGCAGAGAAAGATATTACTTTCTTCGAAGGACTGGCTGAAACTTATATCACTGTAAAACCTGGAATGTTTGCTATATTCTTCCCTCAAGACGGACATGCTCCCGGCATTTCTCCCGACGGTGTAAAGAAAGTCATTGTGAAAGTGAAAGCATAATAATCCAATCAAAAACTCATCCTTTATGGAAACATTGAACTTGATTAAGAACGACCCGTGGCTGGAACCTTTCGAAGATGCCATCAAAGGCCGTCATCAGCATGCGTTAGACAAAGAAGCTGAGCTGACGAACAAAGGGAAGCAGACCTTGTCTGATTTTGCTTCGGGATATTTATATTTCGGACTTCACCGTACTGCTGACGGCTGGGTTTTCCGTGAATGGGCACCCAACGCCACAGAAATATTTATGGTGGGTACATTCAATGAATGGAAAGAACTAAAGAAATATAGTCTGAAACGTAAGGATTATGGTGTTTGGGAAATCAAACTTCCGGCAGATGCCATGAGACACGGAGACTTATACAAACTCATTGTACATTGGGAAGGTGGTTGTGGAGAACGTATTCCTGCCTGGGCAACACGAGTGGTACAGGACGAACATACCAAGATTTTCAGTGCACAGGTCTGGGCACCGGAAAAGCCATATAAAGTTAAGAAGCGTACATTTAAACCTAATACGGATCCTTTGCTTATCTACGAATGCCATATCGGTATGGCACAACAGGAAGAAAAAGTAGGAACTTATAATGAGTTCCGTGAAAAAACTCTTCCACGCATTGCTAAAGCCGGATACAATTGCATTCAAATCATGGCAATCCAGGAACATCCCTATTATGGTAGTTTCGGTTACCATGTATCCAGTTTCTTTGCCGCTTCTTCCCGTTTCGGTACTCCGGAAGAACTGAAAGAGTTGATCGATACTGCACACGGATTGGGCATTGCAGTGATTATGGACATCGTTCATTCTCATGCAGTAAAGAATGAAGTGGAAGGCTTGGGCAATTTTGCCGGTGATCCGAATCAATACTTCTACCCTGGTGCTCGACGTGAACACCCGGCTTGGGACTCACTTTGTTTCGACTATGGAAAGAATGAAGTTATCCATTTTCTTCTTTCTAATTGTAAGTACTGGCTTGAGGAATACGGATTCGACGGTTTCCGCTTTGATGGTGTAACATCTATGCTCTATTACAGTCACGGATTGGGTGAAGCTTTCTGTAACTATGGAGACTACTTCAATGGCCATCAGGATGACAATGCCATTTGCTACCTGACACTTGCCAACAAACTTATCCACGAAGTAAATTCCAAAGCAATAACGATTGCTGAAGAAGTATCGGGAATGCCCGGTCTTGCTGCTAAAGTTGAAGATGGAGGCTATGGTTTTGACTACCGTATGGCAATGAATATCCCCGATTATTGGATCAAGACCATCAAAGAAAAAATAGACGAAGATTGGAAACCCTCCAGCATGTTCTGGGAAGTAACCAATCGTCGTAAAGATGAAAAGACCATATCTTATGCAGAAAGTCACGACCAGGCATTGGTGGGCGATAAGACGATTATCTTCCGTTTGATAGATGCCGATATGTACTGGCATATGCAGAAAGGTGATGAAAACTATACTGTGAATCGTGGTATTGCCCTCCACAAGATGATACGTTTACTGACTTCAAGTACTATCAATGGTGGTTACCTTAACTTCATGGGCAACGAATTCGGTCATCCTGAATGGATTGATTTTCCACGCGAAGGTAATGGATGGTCATGCAAGTATGCCCGCCGTCAGTGGGATCTGGTGGATAACAAGAATCTTACTTACCACTATATGGCCGACTTTGATGCTGATATGCTCAAAATCATTAAGAGTGTGAAAGCTTTCCAGACAACACCTGTTCAGGAAATCTGGCACAATGACGGTGATCAGGTATTGGCATACATGCGTAAGGATTATGTCTTTGTGTTCAACTTCAATCCGAAACAGTCATTTACCGATTATGGTTTCTTGGTTTCTCCGGGCACATATGAAGTAGTATTGAATACTGATAATCCTGCTTATGGCGGTAATGGATTGACTGATGACACTGTAAAACATTTCACTATTGCTGATCCTCTTTATGAAAAAGAGAAAAAGGAATGGTTGAAGTTATATATTCCTGCCCGGACAGCAGTAGTATTGAAGAAAACAAAATAAATAATATACCATAAATAAGAAAGCCGTGTCGGGAAATTCTAACACGGCTTTTTTTTCTTTTTTCGATAGATTATTTCAATTGCGCTTCAATTTGCGGCAATAGTTTCTTAATATTATCTATCATACTTTTTTCACGAGGTTTGTCTGCCGAGAGTAAGTTGAGTGCACGTTCCAGATACGTTTTAGCATTCTGGAAGTTCTTGTCGGCAATTTCTTTCTGTGCATCGTACTTAGCTTTATCTGAATTAGCTAATGGTGCTGCATTCTTCAGAACTAAAGCTGCCTTATTATAAGAAAGCGTACCCAAGCTGTACAATGCGTTGGTATTCTTTTCATCGTCAGCAAGTACTTGTTTGAAAGCTTCTTCTGCATCATCCAGTTTATTAGCCTTTTGCGCTTTAATACCGGCATTCAGATAATAATTAGCATGAAGTCTTTTCAATGTCTTGTTTTCCGGAGCCGCTTCTATACCCTCTTTCAGAGTAGCAAGATACTCACTGTCTTTTTTCAAATCCTTCAATGCACCGGCTTTACCTACATATGCATTGCCCAGATTATATTTCTTTTGAATAGCAATATCAAAATACTTGAGAGCATCTTCCGGTTTTTTGATTTTATCGGCACAGACGCCGCAGTTGTAAGCGATAACAGAGTCCTGATTGTTTGTCTGTGTCAAGTAGGTACTGAATTTTGTAAATGCTTCCTGGTAATTTTTAGCTTCGAGTGCTGCCTTTCCTTCGTTAATCAGATTTCCAGGGTCCGTAGTTTGTGCAAAAAAGTTAGTTGCTGCACAGCAAAGTGCAATGGATAACAAAAATTTTTTCATGTGCTTTAAATTTTAAAAGTTGATATTCCAAAATTAGTGTTCATAGCTATAGAAGCAAAACCATTTTAACTTTTTTGTAGTTTTTAGGACAGATGTAACAAATGTTATTTTACGTAAAATTCGAGGTGGGCTGTCTACAGAATAATAGCATGAGAAAAACGAATTATGTGCCTAATCAGAATA
>USSR01000707.1 GCA_900557355.1 uncultured Bacteroides sp. | reverse complement strand
TCGATGAGCAGTTCTTCGGCTACAGCCACAAGGCTACAGGCTACGGCTATGCATGTCAATAAGATTTTTTTCATCACAGTACAGCGTTTTTATGATTATTGTCTACTATCTTCACAGAGGGAACAGATTATCTCGCCATTTTGTAAATTTCATTGCCTGCCATCAAAAAAGCACCAACTCCATAAACCTCCGTCATGTCACGAGTCACTTTCTTCGGGTCGGCACCGATTTGCTGCACATAACCCAGTTTCCCATTCGGTTCCACAGCCGAGACTAATGCATTCCAGCCTTTTATCATTACAGGAAGATAAATTTCCTTATCCAATAAACCTTCGTTTATTCCATAAGCAATGGAATAGACAATGAAAGTAGTGCAACTTGTTTCCGGTGATGGATAAGAGGCAGGATCCAAAAGACTGGCATGCCAGAAACCGTCCGGATGCTGTAATCCGGCAACACGGGTAGCCAGTTTTACAAATAATTCCTCATAGAATTTGCGGTTCTTATCTTTCTTGGGCAGTTCCTTTAATATTTCAACCAGACCACCAAGCACCCAACCGTTGCCACGTCCCCAAAAGACTTTCTTGCCATTGGCTTCGCACTTATCAAAATAACGCCAGTCACGGTAGAACAAGTTTTCTTCTTTATCGAACAGGTAATCATAAGTCGCTTTATACTCACGATTCATAAATTTGATATATTTTTTCTCTCCGGTCAGCATATACAGTTTGGCATATACAGGGGGAGCCATAAAGAGAGCATCACACCAAGTCCAACGTTCCAAGGTCTTTAAGTCTCCCTCCACCAGCTTGAAACTACCTTCGGATGGATGATTGACAATCCATTCCGTACGGGCGAGCGTAGGGATAATCATTGCTTCGTCTTTGTACTTGCGGTATAAATCCAAAAAGGACTGTGATACAGCGATGTCATCAGCATGATAAAACCGTTTGTCCGGCTGCCAGCAATTCCGTCGGCCTATACGGGTAAGCCACTTATAATATGTATCATCATTGTCTTCTTTTTCAGCCAATTCCGCCCAATCCACCATGCCGACATAAAGAGCACCTTGCGGCCAGTTCAAGTCGTCATGTTCAGGAGCGGGGTGTGGATTGGCAATCTGCCAATCCGCCACCTTTCGCATGATAGACTTTATTTCTGCTTTTTGAAAAGGAATCTCTGTTGCCATTATAAAAACGGAACATAACAGAGACGCTCCCAATAAAAGTGTTTTTTTCATTCTATATTTATTTGTTTATCATTCGGTCATTACAGTTCAACCATAGCCTTTAAAGGCAATTGACTGGAAGCAGGACCGACTAAGATCTCAAAGTCTCCTTTTTCCACTACAAAGCGGTGTTGATTCATATCGTAAAAAGAGAATGCATCCTCATCCAGCACAACAGAAACCCGCTTCTTCTCCCCTTTCTTCAAGAATACCTTTTCATATCCTTTCAGTTCTTTCAACGGACGGGGAACAGAAGACTGTACATCATGCACATACACTTGTGCCACCTCCGAAGCATCCATCTTACCTGTATTCTCTATATCAAAGCTAACGGTAACCTGATGCTCACCCGTTTTCTCCGCAGCCATATTACTATAAGCGAAAGTAGTATAGGACAAACCGTAGCCAAACGGATAGAAAGGTTCTTTTCCCGAACGGTCGTATCCACGATAACCGACAAAGACACCTTCGGAATAGTCTACACGCTTAATCTCCGCCTTTAAGTTCTCGTAATAACTGCCGTGCACTGGATTATCTTCCCATTTCCGCTCGATAGAAATCGGTAGCTTTCCGCTTGGAGAAATCTTACCGGTCAGGATTTCAGCAATTGCCTGACCGCCTTCCTGCCCCGGATACCAGGCCATAAGAATCGCTTTTGCAGCATCATACCAGTTGGTGAAATCCACACCGCCACCGGCGTTCAGTACAACCACAACATTGGGATGCATAGACGCAATCTTCTTGATAAACAATTCCTGATAGCGAAGCAAGGCAAACGGACGGTCAAAGCCTTCGCCTTCGGTATTACTATTGAAACCTGTGCAGAACACAACATTATCCACCTTTGCCAATCCTTGACGAAGTTTCGCCTCATTAAGGCTATAAGCATTAAAACGAATGATGGCCGAAGAAATATTATCAAAGAATTCAATCCGGAAACGGTATTCCTTACCACCCTCAACCGGCAGTTCAACTTCACGGCTAGAGTATGAATGATTTCCCCAATCTCCTGTAATATGCTTGTCATTCACAAACAGACGATAACCGTCATCACCACCGATATGAAGTTTCAACTGCCCGTCAGTTTGTGGCATGTAGCAGGCTGTCCAACGGACAGAGAATCCATCTGTCGGAAAGCCGTCCAAAGGTGCTCCATATCCCCAGTCATAATCAACAGAGGATTCCGTGCGTATTACTTCAGGCTGGCCCGAAAGGGTCTTGTTTTTAAAGTATTCAGCTTTGAAGCCTTTCATCTGACGATTAGCATCAGTATAAAACTCATGGACAATATCTTCATAAATCACATCATCCGTCAATAGTAACAGATTCTTTTTCTTCAATTCTTTCAAGCCTTGAGCCACTGAGACGGTAGAAAAAGGAGTGACAAAACCACTGCCGCCACCGGTAGGAATCAAATTTGCATTAGGCCCCATTACGGCTGTCTTTCCTTTCAGTGGGAGCAAGTTTCCTTCATTCTTCAACAGGACTACACCCTCGCGCGCCAGCTCTAAAGCTGTCTGGCGGGAGAAAGGATTATCCTCTGCGATGTTGCTGTCTTTCTGTTCCTTATCCAGCATACCATAAGCAATCAGAGTTTGCAGGATGTGTTGTACTTTCAGGTTGATGGTTTCTTCTGTCACTGTGCCGGCTTTGATAGCAGGCAACAGATTCTCCAAATTCATAAAACGTCCTTTCGGCATTTCGAGGTCAAGTCCGGCGTTAGCAGCGCCTACGGCGGAATATACGGAAGTCCAGTCAGACATCAGAATACCTTTGAAGCCCCAAAGATTGCGCAAGACATCAATATTCAGCCATTTATGTTCGGTGGCATGGACACCGTTCAACAGATTGTAACTGTTCATTACGGCGCCGACATTGGCTTCCTGTACAGCTTTTCGGAAAGCCGGGAAATAGATTTCCTGCAAAGTACGTTCGTCTATGTCAGAGCTGGCATGGTGGCGGCTCCATTCCTGGTTGTTGGCAGCAAAGTGTTTGATTGTAGCAATGACTCCTTCCGATTGTACTCCCAGGATATATTGTTTCGCCGTTTCACCTGTCAAGTAAGGGTCTTCACCGAAGTATTCAAAGTTACGGCCGCACAACGGAGCACGATAGATATTCACGCCCGGGCCCAACAGGATATTAACTCCTCTTGCCTTGGCGTCCTGTCCCAAGCCTTGCCCTAACTTATAAAGTAATTCCCGGTTCCAAGTAGAAGCGGAAAGTATTCCGGAAGGATATAAAGTGCTCTTGGGAGCATGATTACGAATTCCCTGCGGCCCGTCAGCCAACTTGATTTCAGGTATTCCCAAACGGGGAATGGCACGCAGAGAAAAACTGGTATATCCGGAGATATACTCTATTTTCTCTTGCAAAGTCATTTTTGATACAATGTCCTTCGCACGTTGTTCGACTTGGGGAGTGATTGTCTGTGCACAGGTTAATATGCTCCATAGCATACATAAACCTATGCCTCCTAAA
>USSR01000706.1 GCA_900557355.1 uncultured Bacteroides sp. | reverse complement strand
TAAACAATTCACTTGGCCGCAAAGGCCGCAAGTATCAGCTATATTTTGTTATTGGCAGCTTTATATCTTCGCCATTAAGGGTAATAACATATTCGCTATCCATATTATTTATGCAAGCATAGTAATGATAAACCGGTTCAATATCTGCTGACTGATTCTGTATTACGGAGATGAAGTTGGAACCACGATTGTCAGTTATATTGATTTGACCGCCATCAGTATCAAACAATGCGATATAATAATCCGAAGAGTTTTTATATCTGTATATATGAATAGATATTCCGTTGCAAAAATACTGAAACATATCTTTTGTTGCCAATGCACTGCTAATTTTCCAGCCTTTTTGCGTTTTAGGGACAATTTTATAAGTATTCACATTGTTTTTGCTTGCAATCACAAAGCTTGTTTCCGTTCCGCTGACTATATTGTCTATATCCCAAGAGTTTGTATAATGAAATGCTTTCTCAGGAGTAGAAAAGGTAATAAATGCGTTTTCAAACGGAATCAGGTACAACAAGCTGACAGTTATTGAAACAGCTATAAATGCTGCAATACAACATTTACGCTTATATATTGTTTTAGTATATTTAATAAGAACAAAGAGAACAATAGCAATTATGAACCCAATGCCTAATCTGAACATTCCATACAACATTTTTTTCTCCTTTCTTACTGTGCCGGCACCGGTTGTGGAAACGTTTCCGGAGCTTGGGCTGGCTCACCTGAGGTTAGAAAATAGGAAGGGCTAAAAGCGCATATCCACTAAAACCTACATCGGTATATATTGTTTTCGTGGTTTTATCATCCCACTTAATTTCTGTAGTTCCAGTATATACAATAGCATATTCTATTGGTCATTCGATAACAACCGAAACAATTCTTTCATGTCGTTTTCAATATCATCAGTGTCTGAATATAGTGATGCTTTTGCTTTTAAAAAGCTCCTTTCTATTGATGACACCATCCATGTAGCTGATAATGAATAGTAATCTGCTTCGCCATCAGCACTTTTTACTTGTACTTCTTTGCCGTCTCTCTGAACTTCACAACATACATAACACGCATAACCAATACGAAACGGCAAACGACGGTTAGAACGCCTCTCGGTAGAAAAATCAATCCAAAAAAGTCTAACTTTAAGAGAACAATCGTATTGTTCAAACAATGATGTATAGGTACTAATAATCTTAGAATATGTTTTAAGCATTATATCTTCATGATTTATGATATGCTGTGCCTTACTTTTATCATATGCAAATTTCATCAAAATCTCCTCCCAAATAGTGTCCAGTGAATTGAACGTCCTGTAATTCCACCTGTTTTTGGATTCCATGTGTTCCGTTGCCAGTGCCATTGCTGGTGAGGACCACTTTTATGAGGAGAGTGGAATGGAAGTATGCGATATAACATCTCATAAAGTGTCATAAAGATTTTGTAATCTCAAAACACACTCTCCTAAAGCGGTATGAGACAAATCATTTAGTGAATCTGTTATCAAATATGATGATTCCAAAAGTCTTTGTTTCTTTCTATACTTGAAATAAATTTTACCTTTATTTGCATACGATAGCAATTCGCTTATTTCAGGAACGATGACTTTTTGTACTTGTTCTAAATTCCACAAAGACTCTTTCATCAAGTATTGCATTTTTTTCTTTTTCCGCACAATCCAATATGTCAACCAACGAGCAAATAAATAAGTTATTTTTCTTCATCACATTATCCTCCTATCCTAATACAGATATCCACCACTGTACACCACCGCCGGATTGCCCGAATAATGGTGTGGTTGCCCACTCTGCCCTATTTGGTACAATAAAATCGTTTCCTTGTGTTCCTACTTTTTATTTAAAGTTTTTCTATAATTAATCCGATAGAACCATCTTCTAAAGAATTTAAATCATCAAAATGAATATGAGTTCCAGAAGGAACACTATCTTGTGCTAATGTTAATAAATGTCTTGCTAAAGAAATCAAACCAGCCTTATTCGCTGAAATTAATATCTCCTTATCAAATGATGTATTAATTTCGAAACCATATTCCCAATTAAATTCTATTCCTTTTTCAGAATTGTATGGTATTATTTCAATTTCTGTTTTCAAAATATTAATCCTCCAAATAAATATGCATATTATCAATAACTTGCATTTTTCCCGGTTTTGCTGGATTTGGTGCCATGGTTTCAAAATTCATATGTGGTCCACCACCATGTTTTCCCAAAATATCATTATCTCCCATTCTAACAACCTTTGTACCATCAGCCGAAATAAAACGACCATTTCCTGCATCCTTATATCCTTTTCCGAGAAAGTCTTCTGCTGCATCTAAAGCATCGTTTGTTTTGAGTTTACTACCATTTTTTAATCCAACATTTGTTGCCTCAGAGGTACTATCTTTAACAGCATTCTTAACAGCTTTATTATCCGTAGCACTATCAGCGATAGCATTTTTAACTGCTTTATTATCAGTTAAACTATCTCCAACAGCATCTTTAATAGCTCTGTTATCTGTAGCGCCATCAATAAGCTGATTTCTTGCAGTAGAGTTGGTCTTTGCAGCACCGACTAAATCTCCGCCGAAGCTTGTTACAGCACTAAACAGAACATCTTTGCCTGTTAATCCACCGTTTTCGGTAGCCGTCTGTGTAAGATCAAGCGCCATATCAGCGCCGTCTTCAACCAGCTTTTTACCGACTTTGCCAAGTACATTTGAGCCGACATCCTTGAAAACTTCAGTAGTTCCGCCGCCTACTGCACCGCCGATTGCACCCCACATAAATGCACCGGATGCTACCTTCTTCCAGTCTACATTCTGGATGAATTCCTTTGCATCCTTAACAATACGGTCTTTGGTTGTACAGACAAACTTCTTAGCCTCTTCGATGGCTTTCCGCATTTTCGGAGGTACATAGTCATTATAGAACTTCTGAACCTTGGCGCCTACATAGTTAGTAACTTTGTTGTAGGTTTGTTAAGATTTTTAGAGTATTTTGCAAAGCAGGGTGATTGCTCTCCCTGCCTATAGAAATTTTCTAAATAACTGTTACATATATTCAATTTAATATTTGACTTATTTGATTAATTATGTCCAATAAATCAGATTTATAATGCTTAAATTCATCTAAATTCACGATGTCCAATAAAAATAATTTTAACTCTCCAAAATATTCAGTAGTTGTTGTGTAATTTATATTACTAAACCATTTTAAATCATTATAATATTTACTATTTTTATCAGTTGAATTCATTATTTGAACTATTTTACTTTTTAATTCAGCAGTATTTTTATAAATCATATTTATTCTCCAATCATATTAAATGAATCCAATTTAACACCGTTTGGATTTGTAACAATTTCTATAGCCCCTCCTGAATTATTTCCAAGTCCAGGTGCTGATCTGGTTATAAAATCTGCATTTGGATCAAGTTTGCCTTTTATAACATAATCGGTATCTTTAAAATCAACTCCGTATTTATCAGCATATCCAGGGGACAAAGGACTTTCAGGTGCCAAAAATTGTGCATCTGTAGTGTTGGATCGACCAAAAGATCCTCCTCTATATAAATCTCCTCCATCTTCAACATATTTTTTTACTCTTAATGCCTCTTCAGAGTTTTCTTGGAATGCTTTGCCATATGGAGTATCTATATATTTTGTAGTATTTTTACTTGCATCAGAAACACTATCTCCAACAGCATCTTTAATAGCTCTGTT
>USSR01000705.1 GCA_900557355.1 uncultured Bacteroides sp. | reverse complement strand
GCCCCGGCAGGCAACCCCGACTCCTGCGCCACCTCTTTTAAAGGTGCAATAATCAAGGACAACGGCGTTCGCAACTCCTCCATAAACTTCGTTAGCAACTGATTGCGCATAACTTCTATCTCTTGCTTCTGTTCTTGTTCCATTTTTGTAAGATTTAAATTTTCCCTCAATTCCATTTCCCGGGATTTATACATTTCGCACCTTCTCCCTTTATGTTCTATATAACAATATACGGCATACATTCCTCCGACAAAAAGAAGCAGATATCCCGATTTCGCCCAAAGCGTATTCCACCAATATGTTTTCACCCGAATAGGTATTTCTATCAGCTCACTCTCACTTGCATCTGGATAAACAAGTTTCACTTGCAGCGTATACTTGCCTACCGGGAGCTTCCTGAAGGAAATCCCATCTTCCAACGCTCCATTTTTCCACTCCTCATCAGGCAGCAGGCGGTAAACTTGTTTATGTTGCATGATACCATATTCCAAATCGGAAAAATAGAAAGTAAAGTCATCATTTCCCGGTCCAAAAACAAAGTTACGTTGCAAGTCCGGAGTTGTTTTCAACACCACCTGTCCGTTCAGCACTTGTCCGATGGACGCAACACTTCCATTTACCCAAAGTTCTGCCAGCCTCAAAGCATTTTTGTTCCGTTCCGCCTTAATGGCCATCGGATCAAAAAAAGTCAAGCCAAGCGAACTGGCCCATAGCAGGCGTCCGTCACGAAGACGGCAAACTTCATTGGAATATCCGAACGAGGCATAATTATAAAGCAAGGACTCATTATTTCTTATCGTCACAATCCCCGAATTACTTCCTGCCCAAGTATTTCCATTTTCATCGTCTACCATGCAGAATATATGACTGCTGCTCAATCCGTTGAGCAAAGTAAACACATTCTCTATTTTCCCTTTTTCACGTCCGTCAATACGAAGAATCTTATCGGAACAAGAAGCCAGGATCTGATTATAGCTATTGACATATATGGAATAGACGGGAGCAACCTCCAGGCCTGCATCCCGTTCATATTCACCAATCAGTTTGAACGTATTACCTTGGCTTTCCATTCGTTTCAGCCCTACACCTGTCCCCAGCCAAATGTCGCCATCTTTATCTTCCGCTATTGAATTTATCTCTTTTATTTTCCGGCCTTCATATTCCACGGAAACGATTCTACACTTCCCGGATTTAGAATCGAAAAGTATCAGTTCGTTTGTCGTAATGATCCACAACCGGTTCCTGGAGTCCACACAGAACTGATGAACAGCCTCGGAGAAATCGGTCGTTCCCTCAGGAGCCAATGTAAAGGTCATTACTTCCTCCGTTGTAGGACTAATACAGACTACCCCGCCATGTGAATCTCCCAACCACAAAAGCCCATTCTTATCTTCATCCATCCGGTAGATTTCGCCCTGTTTCAATCCTTTCGTCCAAGGTACAAAGACCGTTCTTTTCGAAAGCCCGCTTGACGTGCTTCGCCATAGCTTTCCTTTATCTGTCAGAATCCAGATATGTCCCCACTGGTCTTCTTCTATCCCCGCAACACCCGCATCGAATGTCTGTTCCAGAGTATTAAATGTTTTTGCTGTGCAATGCATGTAGTAAGAACCGCTTCCAAAAGTGGCAATCCACAAAATCTGCTGTTCTTCGTGCCACAGCAAATCTGTAATCTTCCCTTCCATCCTGAAAGGATAAGACTGCTCCATATACTCAAAGCGACATGCAGAGTCAACCAGTTCTTTCGAATCAAACTTCAGTGAGAAAAGCCCTTTCCATGTCGCCACATAATAATTCACATCATCCACACAAACGATATCAGTTATATAGGTGTCCTGAAGCAAACTCCGGTCAGTTCCTGTACTCTGAATCTGATGGAATGTCTTTTGCTTCAGATTGTACAATTCAATGTCAGAATAGGAAGGACATATCCACAAATAATCCCCATACTGGTAGAGTGTAGTAATTTTATTATCCTGCCGCCTGTCCAGGAAGTCCGCCTTTGCACTTTTGATATCATAAATCATTACCCTCGTCCGGTCGACACAAGCAAAAAGAGTTTCCTTTCCTCTACCGGAGAGGTTAGACACCTCCCCCTTTACATGCGGTTCTTCCGACAAACGAATGGTAATACCATCTTCGTTCCGCTTCTTGCTACGCATTGCTGCACCGGTATACAATCCGTTTGTAGTACCGATATAGAAGTTCTGCTCATCCGCTATATAAAAAGAAAGAATATCCTGCTTTTTTATCGGCCTGTCATAAGAAACAGGCAGATACTCCTCTTTCTGTGGATCAAAACAAGCAATTCCTCCTTGCAGCAGTTGAAGATAAAGCAATCCGTCGGGACTTTGAGAAATAGACGTAACAGCACATGAGACAAACGGCAGTAGGCCCGAATCCCGACACAATATCAACGGAAAGTTCCTGATTCTGAATCCATCATACCGACTGATTCCCATATCGGTGGCAAGCCACACGAAACCATCACCTTCATGATGGATGGCATAAACTGTGTTATTATCCAGACCATTCTTCATGGCCACCGGCACCAGATTCCCGTATGAAATGGAAAAGGCCGCAATACAACGAATCTGTAATAGGCAGATTGCCAGTAGTAATTTCGTTATTGAAAGTCGTATTATTCGCATTATTCTATCACTATGTCGTGAATTTAAAATATCCTACAAATATAATGCAATTAATTTAAATAGTAAAAAATTATTAATAACAAAGTTTGTGTGTGCATTAATTCTTAATCATTCCAAAGTAATACAAAATTCCCCCCTGAAAGTATTACTATCAGAGGGGAATTCTTGTTTGTTTTGTTCTATTCCTCACTTTTTTACATTCAAGTTCTCATTCACTATATTTCAACAGCTTAAAACTATACGTTCCCTTCTGCATCTGAAAACTATAATTACCCCTAAAAACTACAGGTACTTTTACAAGAGTATTGGCTTCATCGCTAACTTTAAAATAGAGATAACTTTCCGATTCAAACTCATAAGTATAATCGTCGCTATTCTTCATCGGGGTAAGCGACAAGCCTTGTGCACGCCAATCGAACAGATCCGAAGAGTAAGAATAATCGGTTCCCCAATAATACACCTGCTCCTTTTCAAAACTGAACTTCAGTTCCACATTCAACGCAAAACCTTCGGCTGCCGTCCCGTTACGCGTTACGGCCTTATAATTTCCCGACATTACGACTTTCTCGAAATCCTTGTCTGAGATTCTGGTACAGTCATGCAATTCATTGCTATTCTGACGCAGCGCTTCAAGCACGCCGCGAACCTCTTCAGTCAGGACAGAAGGTATATTGTCTACTCCGGCAACACTATATGAAGCATATTCCACTCCATACGTATCCATTATCGATTCAAAAAGGGATGTTGATTCCACTACATCATCTGCAGTGCTTGTACAAGAAGTAAAGCCAAAATCCAACGCGATGACAATAAAAAAATAAATAGTCTTCATAAATGGGTCCTCCTTAATTATTTGTTTTGTTTATAATCTGCTTAACTAAGAATTGTTTTGTTTGTACTCCTCAAAAGGGGACCTCTCTTCATTATTATGTCGCAAACATAGGTATATTATTCAAATAAAAAAACTTTTTACCCTAAAAAATGAATTATTTACCCATCTTTTTGAATGAAACACACCACATACAAGCATATAATGCAAAATATGCAACTTATCAAAACGCCCACCGCCTGTAAA
>USSR01000704.1 GCA_900557355.1 uncultured Bacteroides sp. | reverse complement strand
GATCCCTTTATCCAACTATTGTACATCGGTGACTCCCACTCTACAAACAGGGGATTACTCATTGCTTCCGTAACAGGGTAAGTGAAAGAATTAGAAATATCTTCCAACTCACCTGTACGCGTTAAAACGAACTTATCGATGTTTCCCGGTGTATTGGCACAATACTTCAGTACATGTTTCCCTTTAGTCAGCTGGATTCCATTAGCTTTCACTTTATGGCTAAAATCCGTCCATCCCCCAAGAGGCATATCTATACTGCGGCTTGCACCCCGACCATCTACCTCAAAGTAAAAACTTCCCTCCGATCCGTCCCCTTTCACGCAGAATGTTTCAATGGCATAGGCACCATCCTCATCTACCTCAATCGTATAACACATCCATTCACCTGGCTGTACATCACCGATATAATAACCTCCGGAAGCCTTACTTTCTGCACGAACATCAACGGCGTGGGAACCTCTGTACCCCACATCAGCCAGTTTAGAGTCGCTCTCATAATAGGCCACATTCTGTGCTCCTTCATCAAAGTCTTCCGCTTCTAAAGTGCCGGGCACGCGATGCGGACCTTTATAGGCCGTTCCTTTATAAGCTTTCAGATATTCTTCCGAATCATAGTCCATATCATAATCGTACTCATACGGCCCATCAGGAACCGGAGGATCTACCTCTGGCACTTCAGGGGGAACTTCTGGAGGTATTTCCCCCGGCGTATCTTTATCGCTGCAAGCTGTAAGAGCAAGTGCAGCAATAAAGAAACCCAACTTCAACAGATGAATAAATAGACGCATACAAATTTATTTTGTTTGTTCTACTACTTTGATAGTTCCATCCGGATTATAGTATAGCTTGTCTACACAAATAGAGCGAAGGTTTCCCCTTCCGGAAATAGAACAGTTATGATAGAAAGCATACCATTCACCGTTATATTCAGCTATAGATCCATGACTTGTATCGCAACCTGTCGGTTCCAGATAAACACCCTGATATGTCCACGGTCCTAGCGGTGAATTACTAGTTGCATAATTTAAACGATTAGCCCCCTTGCCATTCTCCGCATGGTTATCAGCATAGGACAAATAGTACATACCGTCTTTTTTATGTACCCAGGCAGCCTCATGAAAATCTTTCAGGCCTTCCATAGCACGCAGAGGTTCTGCCAGTTCCATCATATTATCCTTCATTTTAGCACCTACACAACGGCCTCCACCGCCATAGTAGAAGTAAGCCTGATCATCATCATCCACAAAGACGCAGGGATCTATCATGGCAAAGCAATCGTCTTCCATTCCTATCATGTCAATATACTTGTCCTGTACAGTGAAGTCTTTGGCAGGATGTTTACTGGTAGCTATACCCACTCTCCAGGTATTGTTCCAGTCATCACCACTCGGATGCGGAAAGTAAAAATAATAAGTACCATTCCTATATGCACAATCGGGTGCCCACATGAAGCCACCATCTTTACGTCCCCAAGACACTTGCGAAGAGTTCAATATTTCACCATGATCCGTCCAGTTAACCATGTCATCTGTAGAGAATACATGATAGCGGTCCATTAAATCGCATCCACGCGGAGGATCAATATCATGAGAAGCATAAACATACAGACGTCCGTCTTCCCATACATGGGCAGAAGGATCAGCTGTATACATGTGAGTAATGAAAGGATTCGGACCTAAAGTAACCGTTTTAGCTTGCTTCTGGTTGTTGCAACTCATCAATGTCAACGACAAAGCAGCCAAGGTAATCAAATAATTTTTCATACGCTTTTTTATAGTTTTTATAGTTAATATGAGCAAAATTAGAGTTGCATGATTAACAAAGCTCTTAATTTCAACTTAATAATTCGCTGTTTTTTTCGATTTTCTATTTCGCATCCCGCCGGGGCATCTCAAAGCTCAGCGGCTTCTCACGACGAAGCATCTAGACAGGTAATGATCGGATGGCATCCCATCCATACCCACAAACTTGACTTCTTTTCCCACCGGAGGATTATCTGTACACTTGAAAATGGCAGTACCTTCATTCACTTCATCGAACATAGCTACATACAGCATCGTAGCCCCTGCATTGATTGCCGTAGAAATCTGTTGCCAATAGAAGCGTCCGCCCTGACGGGGAATAGAACCGGAAGGTTTCACATCATCCTTAAAAGCATGGCGGCTCAGATTATGCCAACTGAATCCCGGAGTCACACAAGGCACATAACCGATATTATTCTCTTTGCACCAAGCTATATCATCGAGAATAACATCCCGATAACGGTCCATATCATTGTGGAGCAACGGAGTAAAGCGCTGCACCATCCATGGCAGAACAATATCCGCCTGTCTGATAAGCTCGTGCAAGTAAGGATCATGTACGCAATCGGCATTCAGGTCTCTCCAGAAAGTAGGTACTCCCAACATAACGCTACAACCACCGTATTCCGGATCATTTTTGAGGAAATCAATAAAACGTTCCAAACCGATATTACGAATATCATACGGACGATCAGGAAAACCGACACCCCAGATAGTAACCAACGGTTTGCCATTATAAAAGACATAAGTCTGTTCACCTGTCTGATTAGTTACACGCAGCGAATCAACCAGATATTTCCAGTCGTCAATCAACATGGAGCAATCTTCACCTTTAGCTGCCAGGCCGGACAAATCATACATAACCCCAATAGCACGTCCATATTTTGAAGCCGCCTTCATGGCATGCTTCAGCACTGTGCTCCGCCTGCGTGCTTCCGGACGGGCAGCCCCGAAGAAACGTTGCATGAATACACCATCCAACCCATACTCCTTCATCCACTTGAAATGCAGATCTACCGTGCTCTCATCCGTAGAACAGAAAAAGCGGGCAGTAGAACCATCTGCCAATTTCTGTCCCGTCGGATATGTTTTCTCATACTCACTCACATCCGGCCACATATCTATGCGGACACTGTTCTCATCCGGGTACATTACCCCTTTCCTCGGTTGGTGAAACCAACCTTGATACCCAGCCATAACCAAACCTTTGTAAGATGGATATTTAGTATTCTTAGAATGTTTGGGTGCTGCATTCAGACTCCCGAACAAGAAAAAAACGAGCAATAGTAAAAAGCATTTCTTCATGGTAGCAATAATTTAATTAGGTATTTAATATTTCAGTTGTTATTATTTGTTCCAAAGTTCTTTGATTGTTTCTTCCTGAGAGTATCCAAAGGGACATGCTTCACTTCTCATATTGGCACGATAGTTACCTTCGGTTTGATTCGGACAGGTTATCATCCGGCAACCGGGCATTTCCAGATGCCCATTCGGGTCGGTACGATGTATCCAATGATACGCATACGTCAACCACTCATTCCGGTAATCTTCCGGTTGCAGGGACAGCCAGGAAATTTCGTCCCATCCCCATACAAAATGGGAGTTCAGATCCGCCACATTCGCTTCTTTCCCCCTGCCATAATTATCAAACTCCACGAGATATGGCAGATGCTCGCATTTCCATCCGCTAGGGGAAATACACCCTTTGCTCTTTTTATAAAGAGCATCCAGATGATTCACAGCAAGTTCAGCTTTATAGGGTTCAGAAGGAATTTCCTTGATGCGAAGCGGGAAAGAATTGAAGTCGAGCAAGCTCACCCCATTCCTTACCATTCCTCCATAAGGAGTATGGGCATCCAGCAACACCCAGTGACGGCGGGCATGAGTACGCGCATACTCACGTATTTTAGTAATGACACGAGTCCAGGCG
>USSR01000703.1 GCA_900557355.1 uncultured Bacteroides sp. | reverse complement strand
TTCCGTCCACGCCTCGTTGGTATTTCTGCGCATCAATTGGCGGCTGTCGTTTATTGACACATCCTCTTTCTTAGAAGAAAAAGTTTGCCCTATGTCCCGGTACTTTTCGTTTTCTGCCCGTTCCATGCGCGGCGTTTCATTGTAGAGTGCCAGGCAAATGGCATCGAGTAATGTTGTTTTGCCGGCACCCGTCTCCCCACAAATCAGAAACAGGGATTCTTCGCTCAGTGGTCCATTCTCAAAGTCAATCACAGCATCTTCTATGGATGCCAGATTTTTTATAGTCAGTTTTTGAAGTTTCATGATTCACTACAGATTATAGGGAATTAATGCAGATTGCTTTTCTCTTTTACCTTTTGTACGACACTATTCATCAGTTCGCAGAGTTCCTCATCCATTTCTTCTCCTTCTGCTTCCTTAAAATAAAGTTTTGCTATTTCCAATGGGGACATTTCCTGCATTTCCTGAATAGAGATATGCTTGGTTTCATCCTCTGAAGTGTGCTTCTCCCGGTTGGGCTTGATATAACAGAATTTGCAGTTTTTCCCTTTTACCGCGCTCGATGCCCGTTCGTTGCAGTCGGGCGCCAGGTAATCTTTTATCAGAACATTCAGGCGGATATAAGCCGGTTTGTCATCCGGGTATTCCTCCAGCAGTTTTATAGCTTCTTCAAAATCTACAGCTTCCTTGGGTAGCGTGATGAGTGGCATCGGATTCTCTATTTCAATTGTTTTGATCTGAGGTGCTTTTTCTCCTTGTATTTCAACAATGGAAACAGAATGTGGATAAGTCTCGTCGAAGCTGACAGACAGGGGAGCACCACAATATCGTGCACAAGACCTGCTTCCTTTAATGTTCTGTGGGCAATGGATGTGACCGAGTGCCAGATAATCGTATCCTTCACCCATTGCATTGATAGGGACATATTCTATTCCGCCTACGGTTTCATCATGTCCCGTTTGGTCACTGCCTTCTATGGAAAGGTGCGCCATCAATACAACAGGCAGTTTTTCCGCATTCATTTTCTCTACTTCATCCTGCAATGCTTGGAAAAAGCGTGTCTGCCGTTCTTCGCGGGGTGTTTCTGTGTCCAGTATCGGGAAATTCTGCGGATAGACGTGAGGTACGGCTATAATATATCCTTTTAGTATTCCTCTTTCATCTTTCACTTCCACGATATGTTTTTCCAGATTAACTTCTTCCTGGTTTCGTTCTATGTTTCCTACTACCTTTACACCGAAATGGTTCCACAGACTACTGTCTATCTCTAATTTCGAACTGCTGTCGTGGTTTCCGGCAGTTACTACAATTGTCATTCCGGGGCATGCCCTGTGAATTTCGAGCATACCGTCTGTGTACATCTTCTGGGTACTTGCCGATGGGGTGGAGTAGTGGTAGATGTCTCCGCTGACTACCATTGCATCTGGTTTTTCTTCTGCAACAATGCGGGTGAGTTGTTTCAGGAATGCTTGTTGCTCGCGACTGCGGTCATAGTTGTATAGTGTATGTCCCAGATGCCAGTCGCTGGTATGAAGTATTTTCATGATTTTACTATTTTATTTTTTCAAATGTACATAGAATATGGAAGATACGCAATTCTCTTTAAAAATCTCTTTACTAAAAACTGGGAATTCTCTGATTTTTAATTAGTTTTGCAATCTAATTTCTCTATGATGTAGGCCTTTTGTTCCTTGTGTGGTAAAGAATGAATACACTTGTAGACTAAACTGTAATTCCGATGAAATATTTGCAAATAATAATCAGAGTGTTTATTATATTGGTTGTTTTTCTTTTGAATGCTGTTAATGTATTTGGCGAAGTCTCCTCGGCATTTAAACCCGGAAATGAAGATAGGATATTGATTCTCAATGCATACAGCGGATCTTCCCGTTGGAGTAACGATTTTATTATCCCCATTTATAATTCTTATCAACATAAAAACTCTCCTTATGTAGTGGATGTGGAACACATGGGAGGGCAATTTATGCACCTGCAAAATACGGAAGATTTATCAGAATACAAAGAAAACCTTTTTGGAAAATATGCAGACAATCCTCCGAAACTCTTGCTCCTCTTGGGTAGTGCCTCTTGGGGCTTGCTGAAAGAGAGTATAGAAAGGCAATGGAAAGATGTTCCCGTTATTCTCTGCACTGAGACGGATTATGTAGGGCCACAAGAGGCCTACTTGCACAGGCGAGCCATTGCGGCGGAAGAGAGAACACCTCTGACAGATTATCAAGGCAATCTGTCGCTGACTGTCTTTCATGTGCCTGCTTATCTTAAAGAAACTGTTCTGTTAATGCAGAATCTGATGCCTGAAATGGATGAACTTATCTTCTTGTCGGATGCCCGTTACATAAGTGCTCAGTTCCGTTCGGATTTAAAAGAGATTGTGAATAAAGACTTTCCGGAGCTTGAAATAAAAGATTATGTTGCTGGTGAAATGACTACCGATGAATTGGCTGATTCACTGGCCCATGCAGAGGAGAATAGTGGTGTTCTCTTTTGTTCATGGTATCAGGAAAATGCTCAAAAAGGGAATGCTGTATTGACCAATAATATTTCCAGAATCCTCAGCTATTATTCTTCTTCACCTATTCTTTCATTGGATAATACCGGATTGCAACGGAATGGTTTGGTAGGTGGTTACTTTTTTGATGAGAAGACAATCGGAAGGAAAATTACGGAAATAACTGCCGGCGTTTTATCTGATAATAACTCGAAAGGCGTTCATGTGGTGAATTGTGGAACTCCCACTCCTATGTTCAACTATTACGATCTTACAGAAGCCGGATTGTCACCTAAGTTGTGCCCTTCTAATTCTGTTTTTTATATGATGCCTCCTTCTTTCTGGGAGCAACACAAATACAGTGTTATTTGGGGAATTACCACAATTCTGATTTTGTTTATGTGGATGTGGTTGTGGTGGTTGTATAAGAGCAGAAGAAAGCAAGCCGAACAGATAAAGTTGATGACCAGCTATCACAGTTTGTTTGAGAATATGCCCATCGTTTATTTGAAGCAACAGCTGGTTTATGATTCTGCCGGAAAGATTGTAGACTACATCACAGTGGAAGCAAATCCCCGCTTTGAGAAATACTTCAAGTCTATGGGGGAGGTCATTGGTAAAAGAGGAAGTGAAGCAGATCCGAAAGGTTTTGAAAGGATGTGTCACCTCTATAGTATGGTCAACTCTACTCAAAAGGAGCTTTCATACCAATACTATTACGAAAATATAGGCAATTATTTCAATGTAATTCTGACGCCCTCTAAACATAAGGGATACGTTGATGTATTCTGTGTGGACAATACCGAGTTAGCCGAGACACAACAGATGTTACGATCTGCTAATCATAAATTATCAATGTCGCTGGACGTGGCTAATATTGTTCCCTGGAAATGGGATTTGGAGAAAGGTACTATGCTTTGTGACGTAAACCGTCCGGTAGAGCTTAGCCATGATGATAGCATGATGAACGAGGAGCAACTTTCCGTACCCGACTACCAATATTTTGCCAAAATTTGTAAGGAAGACAGAGACCGGGTAAAGAGAGCTTATAAGGAGTTGACGGAAGGTAATGTTTCTAAGATCAGAGAAGAATATCGCGTGATAGTTCGTAAGAATGGAATATCGCGTTATGAATGGGTTGAGGCTCAGGCCACTGTGGATAAGAGGGATGAAAAAGGTAATCCGATTACTTTGGTAGGTTCTTCTCTCGTGATAACTGGACTT
>USSR01000702.1 GCA_900557355.1 uncultured Bacteroides sp. | reverse complement strand
AGTTATCTTAAAGTCAAAACCATAAGTGGCGGTCGGCAGATTGAAGCCTCGTTCCAGACCTTGCTGGATTCCCATGGATGAAGTTGCCTCCGGATCGATACCTTTTGGGGTATTCTGGTGGAGAATAGCTACATTTCTACCTACAGCCGAAATTCTCATGGACTGTATGAATCCGATCTTTCTCAATAAACTTTTCGGAATATTGTATCCCAATGAGATTTCTTTCAGTTTCACGTAAGAAGCGTCATATAGATATAGCTCACCATTCCTGCCGCTATCGTTTGTCCAGTAGTTGATTGGTTCGATCCAAGCCTGACATGGTTGTCCGGCCAGTCCAGGTACGGAAGAATCATAAACGGCTCCGGGAATATTCATTCCTTTGGGACGGGAAGCATCCATATAAATATTACTCATGCCATTGGGTACATATTTGGAATCAAGGGTACCAAGATAGCCGGTCTGGTCGTTTTCATTCAAAATTGTTTTGGAGAAGAAGTGTGCTTCACGTCCTCCCAATGACATGATTGTTTCTGCGTTACGAGAACCTACGAAAGCTGTTTCCGACCATACGTTACCTCCCATACGAATGTCGAACATGGCGGAGAAGGAGAAATCTTTCCAACGTAATGAAGTACGTATACTTCCTGTCCATTTCGGTTCTACGTCTGCCAGGAACTTAGCTTCACCCGATAGAGGGCGACCGTTAGCACCTACCAGTACTTGTCCTAGTTCGTTCCTTTTCCATGGTTCGCGGCAATAGAGGCTTACTAAAGGTTTACCTTTTACAATACGTAATTCAACACTGTTTTGTACACTAGTCAGTGTCATGTAATCCATACCACTAGCCAGTGAAATCACTTCTGAATTATTTTTGGCCCAGTTTACGTCCACTTTCCATTCCCAGTCCTTATTTTGGAAAGGAGTGACACCTAATGTCAGTTCATATCCCCAGTTCTTTACTTCACCGGCATTGAACAATGCTTCTCCGTATCCACTAACTCCATTGATAGTGGAAGTCAGGATTTGGTCTTTGGTATTCTTGTTATAATAGGTGAAATTTAAAGAGACACGGTCTTTCAGGAAACGAAGGTCGAAACCTGTTTCAAAAGAGGTCGTACTTTCTGGTTTTAGCGCGTTGGTCTTGCGCTTATTTTCACTTTCGAACCAAGCCATATCTCCCAGGTAAGAGTTATTGTAAGTGAAACCGTTTAGTAACTGGTCAAAACCAGTGTCGTTACCTACTTTGGCATAGGAAATACGGAACTTGGCATAAGATAGCCAATCTTTAGGAATACTTTTTACTAACTCTGTCAACACGAAACTCGTACCGTAAGAAGAATAAAAATAAGAACGATTATCGGAAGGTAGGGCAGATGACCAGTCATTGCGGCCTGTCACGTCTACATAGATGAAATCTTTGTAGCCTAAGCTGACTGTACCGAACACTGCCTGTTTCTTTTTAGCATTGTATTCCGGCCATGTTTTAATGGTAGCGCCATTATTTGTCAGAGAAATAAAGTCTTTTGCAGCTAATGTCCCAATTTCCGAGTTCCCTTTCTTAAATACGAAGTCCTGCATATTGGCGCCGGCACTGGCAGATACATTGAAACTTTTCCAGGTCTTGTTGTAAGACAGCATGGCTTCGTAAGTATAATTGCGTGCTTTTTCTGTAAATTCTTTGTAATAGCCATCTGCATCGCCTGGAGTATACATATTACGGAATTCATATCCTTCTTTCATATTCAGGTCGAGTGCTGCTTTCAGGCGTACTCTCAAGTCATTTGTGATACTGTAATTCAGCGTAGCATCAGCCAGTAACCATTCTCCTTTGTCTTGGTTGGAGAGTTCATTTAGCATCCATACCGGACTTCTGAACTGGAGAGCGGTTGGTTTGCCATTTTCGTCTTTCCATGGATACATTTCGCCGATGGAGAGGTCACGGGGCATATTTATCAAAGTATAGATCGGATTACGATCCGAGTTGTTACGATACGAACGATTGTTTACATGTTCATGAGTATAACGCCCATTCAAGTCAATATCCAATTTTTTTGTCAACTTGACATTGGTACGTACACTGAATGAATTACGGGTAAGGTTGTTCAGTCCTTCCAATACGTCATTGCTACGTAGGTTAGTAAAGCCGATACGGGTGGCAACGTGTTCCGTTGCACGTTCGATGGAAATGTTGTTTGTCCAGGCATAAGCGGTCTGATACATGGCGGTTGTGTTTTCCGGAGTAGGGAGGTAGGGTTTGATTTGTCCGTTTCGACCTACTACTTGCATTCCCAGCATTGGCATACCCCATGAACGTTCGTCGTAGCCGCCGTCCAGCCGGTTGATGCCGTAGGGAAGATTCGGGTTGTAAGGAATCTTGGTATCGTTGGCAAATGTATTGGCTTTGTTGTTCTCGAACTGATTGATATGTCCGCTGCCATATATGTTCTGATAAATAGGATATTGGGAAAACTCGGTGAATTGTACGTTCGTAGAATAGGAAATGCCTAATCCGGAACGGTTACCGGCTTTCTTGGTTGTAATCAAAATGGCACCATTGGCGGCATCCGAACCATAGAGCGCTGAAGCATTGGCACCTTTCAATACCACGATACTTTCGATATCATCGGAATTGATATTATTGGCAGGGTTACCGTAGTCTATTTCACCGTCTTTTACATTATTAATAATAGGTACACCGTCAATGACGTAAAGTGGTTGGTTGTTACCAGAAATGGAGTTGGCACCACGGATACGTACGGTAGCCGAACCTGCCGCACCGTTGGAGATTACTTGCAAACCTGCCACTTTACCTTGTAGCATATTGACAAATCCTGCGTCACGGTTTTCGGTCATACTCGTCACATCCATTTTTTGGAAAGCGGTAGAAAGAGACTTTTCGTCACGGCGCAAGTCCATCGCTGTTACTACGGTTTGTTCCAGCATGACAGCATCTTCTTCCAACGTCACGTCCAATACACTTTTTCCTTTTGCTACATTATATGACTTCGTCTTAAAGCCAATGTAGGAGAACTTTAATACAGCACCATTTTCAGGAACCTGAATGGAGTATTTTCCGTCAAGGTCAGTAATGACACCTTTCGTGCCGCCCACTATCACAACGTTGGCACCGATAATAGGTTCACCTTGCACATCGGTCACTGTTCCTTTCACCGTTCGATTCTGTGCCTGCATAACCGAAACACTAAACAGCATCAAAATTAAAATGAGATTTCTTTCATAGTATCTCATGTACTTGGAAAATCGTTGTTTCATGTTTTTCATGAATTTATTTATGAGTAATCACTAAATTAAGAATGATTGGATGAGGGAAAACAAAATATTTTATATCCTTCATACGAATTAAATTAAGAGGTCCTTTTTTGTTTCATAATACTTTTCTATTAAGATTAATTTTTCTGCAAATGAACTAAAAGACAATAAAAAAAGGAAGGAATTTACGATTAATCGGGGATTAAAAAACAATTAAATGTGAATTAATCACAGCTTTTTCTTAGAATGTGACTTTCATTTTATTATTTGCTGCATTTTTAATGCGCATATATTTATGAACTATAGGAGAATATTATTGAATATGAGCAATAACAATGTACTGATATTGGCTCATTTTTATACTGTTTTGAGCATCATTTTGTGATGCGTAATCCTCCTCTATAAAGTTGAAAAATATAAAAACATCTGCCACCTGCAACCAAACGCATATAATACGCTGATTTC
>USSR01000701.1 GCA_900557355.1 uncultured Bacteroides sp. | reverse complement strand
ACAAAAAGGTAGGGAATTTCCTATTCCATTCCTATATTTTACTTTAATGGGTGTTCGAAGGTGAATAAACATCCGTCCTGGTAGGTATCGTCTAAATATACCCGTGCTTCTATACGTTCTGCGAGAATCCGGCATAGGGATAATCCTAATCCGGCGCCGGGTACAAAAGAATCCACTTTATAAAATCGTGAGAATATTTTTTCTTTTAGTTCGCTTTTCACGCCAATGCCGGTGTCTCGTACGTGGAAGTGCAACTTGTTATTTTTGTTGTCTACCTCATAACTTAACTCTACTTCGCCACTTGAAGTGAACTTTAGTGCATTATGTAGCAGATTGATAAGTATCTGATGTACGATATCCTCATTAGACGAAAGTATATAGTCTGTCTGGCATGGGGTATAGTAAAATTTCACTTTTGGTTGGATATATTCCTTCATTTCCTGAAGTAATTTATTTGCAAGCTCGTTCACCGGAATCTCCTGATAAGTCAATCTCTGGTCTCCACTGTCAATATTGGCAATAGAAATCATATCACTGATGATTTTTAGTAACTTATCGCTATTTTTTTTTATGGTGGCACTGATTTCTTTGGTTTCTGTCTTGCTCAGAGGTATTTCTGCCAGACATTCGGAGAAGCCTACAATGGCATTCAGGGGTGTCCGCACTTCATGATTCATATTCTGTATGAATGCTGTCTTCATGAGTTGAGCTTGTTGTGCCTTCTCATTGGCTTGTTGCAGTTCCTGAGCTTGTTTTTTCAGTAAGCGGTTGTTTTTTAGCTTGTGACGATAGAATTTGATGCCGATGATCAATGCGGCTACTAACACAACAATCAGGGTACAGGCATAAAAGAATTGTATATTGCGGGCTTTCAGACTCAGGCCTCTGGCTTCAAGTTCCAGTTTATTCAGATTATAGCGGGTGGATAATTCATTAAGCTGCTTCTGGGTATCATTCTTATACAATGAATCACTCAAAGATACGTATTTACGTAACATAAGATAAGCTTCGTCATATCTGTGAGCCCGGTGCAAAGCAGAGGCTTTATTATTATACATCCTTTTAAGGTTTATCACATTGCGGGATTTCCGGTAATATTCTGCAGAGGAATCCTGATAAGCAAGTAGTGTGTCAATATCACCTTTTAATTTGGCATATTCCTCTTTTGTATTATATAAATAAATGCGGTTCTCGTGTGGTGATTTTCGGTATAAATCCTCTATGTCGGTCAGATACTTTCGCAAGATAACGGTATCCTGTGGCTCGGTGAATACCACTGAGGCCATGTCTTTTATCATTAAGATGCGGGCTATGCTCATATTGACATTGGGACTGGTAAGTGACAAGTTAGCTAATGAGTCTAAATGATAAAATGCATTCTGGGCTTCCTGATATTTATTTGTGCTCGTTAGAATTACAATGTAATTGGAGCATAATGGAGTATATTCATCCCAGAATTTCAATTTCTCAAACAATTGCATGGCTTGTGTAATATATGGCAAGGCTTTGGCATAATTTTTATTTGCTCCATAAAAGTTGGCTATTTCATTCAGGCTGAATGCCAGTCCCACTTCGCTTTTCCTGTCCAGTGCATCATTGTACATCTTATCCAGCTCCTTCATATCATCTTCAGAAGCGTTGGAATATATGATATTTGCGCATAAAAGACTCCAGCTCCTATAATACTCAGCCTCATTATGGAGACGGAGCGATAAATCCTTGATGATAGGAGTATATTTTTTCATACTGTCTATATCACCATGTTTGTAATGAAAATAATTTTTGTCCTTATATAGATAGAATAGATCGGTTGTCTTATCTCCTTTTTTATTGTCGATATCTTTCTTTATCTTTTCCCAGTGAGAAAGATATACTTCCGGCTGATTATAATAGATTTTTAATTTAGAGAAAGCAGGAGGGATGGAATCCTGATTGAATTTCACTTCTTTCTGTGCTTTTGTTTGTGTTGAAAGCAAAAAAGTACAGAGTATCACTATCAAATACAGACCGTTTCTCATTGCAAAGTATTGTCCTGCTATTTTGGGAATCTTTTTTAAGATACAAATATAGAGAAATTTGCCAGTATTTGTGTATGTACATATATAAAAAAGGGAGACTTTTTTCAAAATCTCCCTTTTTTGCTTTCATGAAGCAGAATTATTTCTTTTTACGGTCACCGTAGCGGCTCATGAACTTATCAACGCGACCAGCTGTATCCACCAATGTAGATTTACCAGTATAGAACGGGTGAGAAGTGTTAGAGATTTCCATCTTTACCAACGGATAAGTTTCACCTTCAAACTCGATGGTTTCTTTCGTATTTACGGTTGAACGAGACAAGAACATGTCACCATTAGACATATCTTTGAATACTACCGGACGGTAATTTTCAGGATGAATACCTTTTTTCATTTCAATATTTGTTTTTTTAATTATTATATTCGGTTACTATTTTGGTAATAAATAGTGTAATGGTCTTATTTTTCAGAGCGCAAAGATAGTGCAAGTCGCAGATAATACAAAATAAATTCAGATTTATTTTTGCTTAAGGTGCAGTCTACCTTGTTTAAAGGCAGTGTATTTCTCCGAATTAGAAAAAAGTTCCCTCAAAAAATAGGTTTATCGCTTTTTATTTCAGATTTTTGCATGGTATTTTAATTTATATTCAGCATGAAGAAGCTACTTATCTTAATTTCCCTATGGCTCTGCGTCACTACGGCAGGTGCCCAGCAGAACAAACGGGATTTGTATAGTGTTGCGTTTTATAATCTGGAGAACCTGTTTGATACGATTCATGATGCAGGTAAGAATGACCTTGAATTTTTGCCTTCCGGCAGTTATGTATGGACGGCTGAGAAGTATGAGGCCAAGTTGAAGAACCTTGCCAAAGTCCTGAGTGAAGTATCGCGCGACCGTGTACCTGAAGGACCCGCCGTTATCGGTGTAGCCGAAGCTGAAAACAACCGGGTACTGACAGATTTGGTAAGTCAGCCGGCTATATCCAACTATAAATTCGTGCATTATGAAGGCCCGGATAAACGGGGCATTGATTGCGCATTGCTTTATGATCCGGAACAATTCACCGTCACCAATTCCAAACTGGTGCTTTCCACTCCTTTTGAGGGAGACACTGTGCACCTGACGCGTGGCTTCCTTATTGTAGACGGACAGATGGCAGGTGAACGCGTTTGTTTCATCATTAATCACTGGCCTTCCCGTGGAGCTAAGTCTCCGGTACGTGTACATGCAGCCAAGCAGGTACGGGTATTGACAGACTCCCTGATGCGTACGGACAAGAAACTGAAGCTGATAGTCATGGGAGATATGAACGACGATCCCATGGACGAAAGCATGGCGACACTGGGTGCACGCAAGTATGCGAAGCAGGTGAAAAAAGGCGAATTCTATAATCCCTGGTGGGAAACCCTTGAAGATAAAGGTGTGGGTACATTGCTCTATCGTGGCAAGTGGAACTTGTTCGACCAGATTGTAGTCTCCCGTCCTTTGCTGAAAGCCAAGAAAGGTTTGAAGTACGATCATAATGAAGTCTTTATCCGCGAGTATCTCTTTCAGCAGGATGGCAAGTACAAAGGTTCTCCCTTGCGTACGCACGGTGGACGTGTTTGGTTGAATGGTTACAGCGACCATCTGCCCACTATCATTTATTTGAAAAAGTAATATACCCGTTGGCGGAATTAGAGGCTGTTCAGCATCCTGTCAGAGTCGTACCAAAGAGGG
>USSR01000700.1 GCA_900557355.1 uncultured Bacteroides sp. | reverse complement strand
CGCCAGGCTTATCCGGATTTAATGCTTTGTGGACACTTACATCGTTTTGTGCGTCATGATGCCACTGACAAAACGTCTTTCCCCGTAGTAGTTAATTCCAATACATCTTTGCTACGTATTTATGCCACGACCACACAGATGAAGATAGAGGTAATGGATCGAGACGGAAAAATGCTGGATGAATTTATCATAAAAAAATAAAAAGCTTTGCATTAGTACTTGGCAAGTAATTATTCGGGTGACAATTACTTCTTAATCAATGAAGCTGGTTTCTGCAGATTCTGCATGTATGAGAGGCTGATGAATTTAGGAATAACCAACATTTACGGGGTAATCCAGTCGATGTGCCTACCATGAGCAAGGAGAAGTTACGCAAGACCAATGCTGTGAATTGTAGCAAATTGGCCCACGAGTTACCTTTCGGTTCATTTGAAAAGGAATTATATTCTGGGGAGGAAACCACAAAAATACGCTCTTTATAAGACTAAGAAACCTGATTGCAAAAGACAGCATACATACCAAGAACCGTATCAAGTCTTTGCTCGTTTTTATGGTGTGGAAATATCGAGAATGTTTGCCCGATGTACCATTAGCTAGGGATATTCCTAAAATAGGAAAATTTAAGGCAACTAATTCATTGCGAGTTAGTTGCCTTTTGGAGTTTGCCCGACATGGGCATAATCTAATGGGTGTAAGTCCCCATCGCAGCCTTATATCGGCAAGCGTACAGCCGACGGCAATGGTGTCCGTAGTGATTCGGCATCTAAAGGAAGTCTTAGGCAAAGCACTGACCTGACGTACAGAAACTTGATACTAAGGCATATGAGTGTGGGTAAGTCTGCCAAACAAGATAAAGCCCTATAGCTATATGGAACACTCGGTGTAAATCAAGCAGGTATAAGTGTGAAAGATTATATTCTTAATCGGGGAGGTCTCACGGACGTGTGGAGCATGTGTTTAGATTGCCAAACACGGAGTAAAGCTTATTGTGAGAAGTCAGCAGAAGCCATAGTACTTAAGTTCTTTTTAAGGAAGGGCTGAATCGCAATAGCTATAAACACGTAACTAACTCTAAATAGGAAAGAATGCATAAAATAAGAGTCATAGAAAGTACACTTGGCTACCCTCAAAAGAATAGGATGGAATCCGAAAGCTATGAGGGAGTGCAGACCTATATGGACATGAAAGACGGCAGTTTGATAGCAGTGCAACCAAATAAAGATGACTTAATGAGTCAAATTCTTTCTCCCGACAATCTCAATCGTGCCTATCTACAAGTGGTACGAAACAAAGGGGTTGGAGGTGTTGATAGAATGGATTTTAAGCAACTGCTTCCCTATCTTCATGAACACAAATCAGAACTTATCGAGTCGATACGCATTGGAAGGTACAAACCGAATTCAGTGCGTAGGGTAGATATAGCCAAGGATAACGGGAAGAAACGGCTTATAGGCATCCCAACCGTTGTTGACCGCTTGATACAACAAGCCATCGTCCAAGTGCTATCGCCTATCTACGAACGCCAGTTCAGCCCAAGCAGTTTTGGGTTTCGCCCCGACGTAGTGCGCATGTAGCATTGCTCCAAGTGTGCTGTTATACAAGCGAAGGCTACAAATATGCTGTAGGCATAGACCTTGTTAGATTCTTTGATACGGTAAACCATAGTTTCTTACTGAGAATACTGTCAAGGACAATAAATGACGGGCGTGTCATTTCTCTTATACACAAGTATCTTACAAGCGGAGTAATGATAGGTAAGCATTATGAACCAAGTATAGAGGGTACACCACAAGGCGCCCCTTTGAGCCCCTTGCTCAGCAATATCCTGCTGAACGAACTAGACAAGGAATTGGAGAGACGTGGACACTGCTTTGTACGCTATGCAGATGATAGCATGATACTGTGCAAAAGTAAGAGGTCCGCCGAACGCGTATGCTCAAGCATAACGGACTTTTCCTTCTATTTCACGAAAGGCAAATGCAGGCTGTATGTTCACAAGACAACAAAAGAGAAATTCAAACGTAAGGTTAAATCTCTTACCAGACGTAGTAACAGCATGGGTTATGCCCAACGTAAAGAGATACTCTGGCAAACCTTTAGAGGTTGGATAGGGTATTTCAAATATGCAGACATGAGGAGTCTGCTGATTCCATTAGACCAATGGTATCGCAGACACTTGCGTATGTGTATATGGAAATGTTGGAAGAGAGTGAAGACTCGATTTTCAAATTTGCAGAAATGTGGAATACCGAAAGGTAAGGCTTGGGAGTGGGCAAATACTCGGAAAGGGTATTGGCGTTGTACGCGTGCCTTTCTTCAGAATGCTATTGAGGACGAGGCTCTTCGGAAAGCGGGGTATCCAATGTTATCTCATCTTTATAAGCAAATACATATAGATTGCGAAACCGCCGTATGCGGAACCGCTTGTACGGTAGGGTGAGATTGTGCCACGAGAAGCATGTGCTAAATGCTTCGCAACTATGTAGGAGATGAGGGTAGGTCCCTCGCAATCAACTTGCAGGAATCTCCTCAGTACTGAATGCTTTGATAAGATTGCTGTCGACCAATTCTTTAAGTGGACATCAATTCCTACATCTAATGTGTTACTTTGTACACGTCTCATAAGCTATATCGTTTTAGTTAATGAGTTATGACTTCAATATAATATGAAGTTTACTAAAATGGTATAGCTTTTTTAGTGCTATCTACTGTTATCCGTCACTTCAGATTTTAAACATAGAAACTTATTTTTTTATAATCATACCGTCCAATTTATTATTAATTTTCCAGCAAGGATACCTTCGTCAGCCACTATACGTTTCATTGGAAGATCCCGTAATCCATTTATAAAATCAATAGCTGATTTTAATGGAGGTTGATTCTTTATAGTATCACTTGAAATATAAAACTTAGTTCTAGAACTAAAAAGTAAGTAAACAAAAAGGCGGAGAATAGCAGTCTCCACCTTTTTATTTATTCTTTGGCCTTTTGTATTATAGTAATTGTATTATAGTAATTCCCTGCTTGTATAACTGTTGTAAATCTCCTTTCCAAGCCTGTTAAATTTGAATCAATCCTGATAAAGATTGATTTGCGACCTGTTTTCTCCACATAAAGTCCACCACCTTCTATTACTTGAACATTAAGGGAGTGTGTTCTATATATCGTGTCTTTAGTAGAGATTTCAGTCAGCCACCAGTCGTCACCTTTCCTGGTTCGTAACTCTATAGAATCTTTACTGGATTTAAAAAATACCTCTTTAGTCTCTAGTCCTATCGTATCTGTTCCCTTGCCAACGACGTCATCGCTACATGAAATGAATACAAATAAAAGTAACACGAAAGACAGAAAATAATAAGTTTGTCTCATATTTCTTATTTTATTATGTTAATATATGGAATTATTTCTACATTATATGGATAATTACCCTTGCCGGCTGCTCTAGTAGAAGGAAAAGTAGGTCCTTCACCTCCATTAAAAATACCCGCCAAATAATAACCATTACTATTACCATTCCAGCCCCAGTTTAGATGCAGGTAATCTTCTTTCTCCGTATACGAATGATGAACTTTATCGCTTCCTTTTCTATAGACATCAACATTTCTCTCTCTATGAAAATAGCCATCAGAAACCCAAGCATGACCATTTTGGTAATATTTAATACCCAGTATTTTCTTTCTTACCGAATTGCCACATATTATAACCGGACATTTAGCTTTGATAGATGTTATAACATCCC
>USSR01000699.1 GCA_900557355.1 uncultured Bacteroides sp. | reverse complement strand
TGTTTAAAAAATTTAAGAAGGGCGGCTTCCGTGATGGGAGCCGCCCTTACTTTTTACAATTAACAAAAATCTAAAATCTATTAATCTAATAACATCTAATTAGTTCTACTTATTTCTTCGTAAATTTATATACTGCAAACGTAGTGGGTTCCAATTCGGTAGTAAACACATTGCCTTCAATAGATACCGGAGTTTCCTGCGGAACGATGGCAAAAGGTTGTTCAAGTGTATTATCCTTATCCAAATCAAGCGAACGAAGTTTGATACAACGACCATTAGACAGTACATCTTGTTTCTTCAATCCTTCAAAATTCAAGGAAATCGGTTGAGCTGTGGCGGAGGTATTGGCAACCTTTACAATCAGTTCATTCTTATCCTTATCGTAAACAGCACTGGCAAAGAGTCCGTTCTGTCCTTCGGCTCCCGTTACATTTTTCTTGTTCATGGTAAGGGGAAGTACATTTGTTCCTTTGTTTTGCGCATACAGTTGTTGTACATAATAGCTAGTGGTACGCACAGAGTTCAGGTTATCGAACCAAATCATATCAGGACGCCATTGCCATCCTTCCACATGAGCGAAAAGCGGAGCATAGGTAGCCATGTGAACGATGTCAGCATTACGTTCCAATCCGGTCATGAAAGCAGCTTCGAGCAAAGCAGCATGATAATGGTTCCATTTCTTTCCTTTTCCATGGCAGGCATATTCGCCGGCAAAGACTTTCGGACCTTTACGATCGTAGTTGTCATAGCGGGCACCTTGTGCCAGGAACCAACTTTCGGGACGATAGAAATGTTCGTCCACCAAATCGGCTTTCAGACGTTTCATTTCAGGCCACAAGTAATCAAATTCTTTTCCTTCGGAATTCGGACCGGAGCTACCTACTATTTTAATCTCCGGGTGAGCTTTACGAATGGCTTTGATAAACGGTTCGAGACGTTCGGGATATTCTTTTCCCCATTGTTCGTTACCGATACCGATAAACTTCAGGTTAAACGGAGCAGGATGTCCCATATCGGCACGTACCTTTCCCCATTTGGTATTCACGTCTCCATTAGCAAACTCAATCAGGTCGAGTGCATCCTGAATATAGTTATCCAAATCACAAACGGCTACGTGAGCTTTCGGATCATTATTCTGATATTGGCAGGAAAGTCCGCAATTCAGAATCGGCAGAGGTGCCGCACCCATTTCTTCAGACAGCAGGAAATATTCGTAGAATCCCAATCCATAGCTTTGATAATAATCAGGGAAGAATCGGTGAGTAAAAGTATACTGCCAACGATTTTCATTTAAGGGACGGTTCTCTACCGGGCCAACTGATTTTTTCCAGTCGTAACGAGTCTCCAGGTCGGTACCTTCTACAATGCAACCACCGGGAAAGCGGAAGACTCCAGGATGAATATCCGCCAATGCTTGTGCCAAATCTTTACGAAGACCATTTTCGTGTCCCTTCCAAGTATCAACCGGGAAAAGAGAGATATGCTCCAGATCTACTGTTCCTTTGGAAGTAAGAAAAATACGAAGTACGGATTTCGGATGAGTACTGCCGGGCTTCAAGATTATCTGGTATTTTTTCCAGTCCTTAGAATCAATCGTAAGATTCCCTGCAACAAGTGCCTGGCGTTCGCCCATTGATTGGGTATCTACAAGTTCGATCCTCAATGTTTCTTTCGTACTTCCTTGCGGCAAACGCGCCCAAACGGAGAAGCGATATTCCTCCCCCTTCTTGACACCGATACCGAAGAAACCTTCGTTATCCAATCCGGTATGCTTATGTGCATGTCCGGGGTTAGAAAGACGTACGTAATGTGGATTGCGTTCAAAAGGGCCATCATTCATTAAGGATACTTTTCCGTACGTTTTCCATCCCATCAGGTGTTGTGGAAATTCAAAGGAACGATTCTTCACCAGTTCGGCATAAAGTCCGCCGTCGGCAGCATAGTTGATGTCCTCAAAAAAGAGTCCGTACATAGTAGGTTGGATTTCTGCACCCAGCTTCTTCGTCTGTATCACCAACTCATTAGTTTGCGCATGAAGCGCAAGGTTAGTAGACAAGGCTAATACTGCCAATAAATTTGCGTATCTTCTCATGGTTCTCAATAAAAAATTATATATAGTTAAAATGCAAAGATAATCAGATTCTCTATTTTCCCCGTACCCGATTTTATCATTAACAGGTGTATATCGGTCAAAAAGGATCAAATTCCATTCATTTGCACAATTTTCCATCCGTATCTGATATTTATAATACGAAACCAGATCAAAAAACACCTATTAACCCGCTCTATTATATGAAAAATAAACGGATGGAAAGCGTACATTTATATATATAATAAGGTGTATGGGAAATCATAAAATATACCGTTTATGCTGCATAACATACAAGAGTGTATTTGATACACCAAACAAAAGTGTTACTTTTACACCCAAAATAAGATAAATATCTCATTTACATTAAAAATAAAACCATGAAAAAACATTTTCTACTTGCAGGATTTGCCGCGCTGATGCTGGTTGCGTGCAATAACAAGCCGGCTTCCGAGCTGACCTTGTCCGGTCTTGACCCGGTAAAATTTCAAACAGAAGTGAACAATGCCAAAACAGCTCTTTACACCTTAAAGAACAAGGCAGGCATGGAAGTATGTATCACTAACTTCGGAGGACGTATCGTGTCTGTCATGGTACCCGACAAGAACGGTAAGATGCAAGATGTAGTTTTAGGCTTTGACAGCATTGCTGACTATATTAATGTACCCAGCGACTTCGGTGCTTCTATCGGACGCTATGCAAACCGTATCAACCAAGGACGTTTCGCATTGGACGGCGACACGATCCAACTGCCGCAAAACAATTTCGGCCACTGCCTGCACGGAGGCCCGAAAGGTTGGCAATACAAAGTTTATGAAGCTAATCTGATTGATCCGACAACGCTGGAACTGACACTTGTCTCACCGGACGGAGACGAAAACTTCCCGGGTAATGTGACAGCTAAAGTGACTATCAAACGGCCTGAAGACAACGCTATCGACATCAAATATAGCGCAACTACCGATAAAAAGACGATCATCAATATGACCAACCACTCTTACTTCAATCTGGCTGGTGATCCGTCAAAAGCTTCAACCGACAATATATTGTATGTGAACGCAGACTATTATACTCCGGTAGACAGTACCTTTATGACTACAGGCGAAATCGCTCCGGTGAAAGACACTCCGATGGACTTCACCACTCCGAAAGCTGTAGGTAAAGAGATCGACAACTACGATTTCGTTCAACTGAAGAACGGAAAAGGATATGACCACAACTGGGTACTCAACACAAAGGGAGATCTTTCGCAAGTTGCCGCAAAACTCACTTCACCTGAAAGCGGTATTACTCTGGAAGTATATACCAACGAACCGGGTGTACAGGTTTACACAGGAAACTTCCTCGACGGAACCGTAACCGGAAAGAAAGGCATCGTTTACAACCAACGTGCTTCTGTGTGTCTGGAGACACAACATTATCCTGACAGCCCTAACAAGGCAGACTGGCCTTCTGTTGTATTGGAACCGGGACAAACTTATAATAGTGAATGTATTTTCAAATTCTCTGTAGAGAAATAATATTAACTCATAAATCATATTTATTGTGGAAGCATTAGATTGGCTAGTAATCGGAGTTTTTTTTCTGGCTCTGATCGGTATTATTGTTTGGGTAGTCAGACAAAAACAAAATGACTCGGCAGATTATTTCT
>USSR01000698.1 GCA_900557355.1 uncultured Bacteroides sp. | reverse complement strand
CTAACACAATATGAAAGGCCGCTCCTACCCTTTTCCCCACCCGCCGTAAGAACTCTACTTATTTGCCGGATGACCGGGGACTGACGAACCCGATCTATTATTCACGTCTGGCAAATCCTTATTTCACTCCTTATGATGCCAATGGCAACTATAATTACGATGTGGATGTAGAAGATGATACGGACATGGATTTTGGTCTTAACCTCTTCGAAGAACGGAAAAATACGAGTAACGAAACTACCATTAACGGCCTTTCATCCATCTTCGACGCTGAACTGCGATTTGACGACCGTTTTAAAATTACCACCCAACTCGGTTTGCAACTGGATAAAACTTCTATCGAAAAAATCGCTGAAGAAGAAAGTTATGTGATGCGTACAGAGAAGAAGAATCATCGTAATAATGGCGTAACTTACCTGCCGGAAGGAGGATTCCATAAGGCTAACGAAAACTCACTGTCCCAGCTCACTTGGAAAGCGATGGGAGAATACCGCGATACCTACAATGACATCCATGAATTTGAAGTAATGGTGGGAACAGAAATCCGCAAGACATGGGAGGAAAAGCTGTATAGCGCCGGTTATGGATTTGACCGGAAGACGCTGACAACAAAGCCGATCATCTTCCCGGAAGAAAGCCAGGCCTTCAAGTTACACGAGAAGGCTCATGTGGAGAATGCATACGTATCCGCTTTCTCAACCCTGTCTTATTCTTTGCTGAACCGCTATACATTGGGCGGAAGTATCCGTTTTGACGGTTCCGACCTTTTCGGTGTAGACAAGAAATACCGTTATCTGCCACTATATTCAGTCAGTGGTTTGTGGCGTATCTCTCAGGAACCTTTTATGGCGAATGCCAAATGGATAGACAATCTGGTAGTCCGTGCATCCTACGGTTTGCAAGGAAACATTGACAAGAACACCTCTCCTTACCTTCTGGGTAACTACAGAATTGAAAATATCCTGCCGGGAGGGTCGGAAGATATGATTGACGTTTCCGGTGCACCAAACAAGAAACTGCGTTGGGAGAAAACCCACTCAGTAAACGCCGGATTCGACTTTGCAGTATTGAATCAGGCTATCAATCTGAGCGTAGACTATTACTATCGTAAGGGCGTAGACTTGATTGGAACCCAAATGCTCCCACTGGAAACAGGTTTTGAAATGTTGACCGTCAACTGGGCCAGTATGCAGAACCAGGGTGTTGAGGTTGCCCTTAGCACACGCAATATCCACACCAAGAATTTCATGTGGACCACCAACTTCAACTTCGCATACAACAACAATAAAATACTGAAAGAAGCATTGCGCGAAGATGCCTTGGAACCGGGACGCGAAGGATATCCTGTAGGAGCCTTGTTTGCCCTGAAAACAGCCGGATTGGATGAAGAAGGTTATCCGATGTTTGAGGGTAAAGACGGAAAAGCCGTATCGGCCATGGAATTCTTCAAATTGCAGGAATGGGGATTCGGAGCAACTGACCTGACAGCCCGCGAACGCCGTGAACTTTACACTTATGTAGGTACAGCCGACTGCCCTTATACCGGTGGTTTCAATAATACTTTCACATACAAAGCATTTGAACTGGGTGTCAACTTCAGCTTCGACTTCGGTGGAAAGGTGCGCAGCCAACCCACCTACTCTATCGTTGACTTTGATAAAGGACGTAATACGAACCGCGATATCCTGAACCGATGGACTCCGGAAAACACGGAAACAATCTTCCCTGTTCTGCTGAGCCAAAATGAACGTCTGGACGAATACATGTGGTATTCAAACCAGAATGAAATATACCGTAACCTGGATATCTGGATCAGAGACCTAAACTACGTGCGACTGCAAAACATCCGTTTAGGGTATACATTGCCCACTAATTTTAGCCGCAAATTGGGTATGACTTCCGCTACAATTGCCATCGAAGGACGTAACTTATTAGTATTCGGTTCAAGTTACAAGAATTATCTTGATCCGGAAACGATGTCCAACGCGTATGCAACCCCGGCTCCGAAGTCTGTTACCCTAAGCCTGAACCTGAATTTTTAATTTTATAGAGAGTTAAAACAATGAGAAAGATATATATAATGTTATTGATGAGCAGCGTAGTATTACTGACTGCTTGTGATATGCTTGACATTCAACCTACGGGAAAGGTGATCCCCCAGACTTTAGCTGAGTACAGAGCGCTGATTGCCACAGCTTATAAGACCGTTCCCGATGCCAGAGGACTCGCCTGTTTTCGTTCGGATGAACTGTATGTGAAAGACGATAGTTGGGAACAGGATCGTTACGGAAAAATCGAGTGCTGGGATGACTTCAGCGCACCGGGACAAACCACTGCTTTTGAGTGGAAGAACTTCTATAGCATCATGTTCACTGTCAACTATACCATAGAAGAGCGGGAATCCATCAACGAAGGGAGCGAAGAGGACATCAACCAATTGATTGGTGAATGTTATCTGCTCCGTGCTTACATGCATTTTCTGTTGGTGAATCTTTACGGACAGCCCTATACCCGTCCGGGAGCATTAGAGACTACAGCTGTGCCGCTTAAGCTGAATAGCGATATCAATGAAATCCTGAAGAAGAATACCGTTGCACAGATTTATGAAGCGGTCATTGCAGACATCAACGAAGCTGAAAAACTGATTAATAAAGAATCTTGGGAACAGAAATTTTCTTATCGTTTCACAACCTTATCTGTAAAAGCCCTCCGTGCCCGTGTATATTTATATATGGGACAATGGGACAATGCATATCAGGCAGCCGAAGCAATACTTGCTGAAAAGAATACATTGGAAGATTTCAATGCAGAAACTTATACCCTGCCCAACAACTATCAGTCTGTAGAAAATATTACTGCATTAGAACGTGGTATGTCTTCTAACTACACACAGGCTGCTGTTCTATCAGAAGCTTTAGCTTCTTTATACAAAGAAGGCGATTTACGTCTGGACGCTTATTTTAAAGCTGCCGACAAGAATGGTTATCGCTTCAGCCAAAAGAGCGGAAAAGATGATTTCCGTTGTTCTTTCCGGGTGGGAGAAATGTACCTGAATTCGGCAGAAGCAGCCGCACAATCGGATAAATTGCCCCAAGCACGCACCCGATTGCTGGAGTTAATGCAGAAGCGCTATACGCCGGAAGCATATACAGTAAAAGCAACTGCCGTGAACGCAATGACCAAAGAAGCCCTGATACAGGAGATTCTGGATGAACGTGCGCGTGAATTAGCTTTTGAAGGACATCGCTGGTTCGACTTACGCCGTACCACCCGCCCTCGTATTGAAAAAGTGCTCAAGGGAGGAACCTATGTATTGGAACAGGATGATTCGCGTTATACAATTCAAATTCCAAGAGAAGCGATAGCTGCTAATCCGGAGTTGTCAAACTGAACAAAAAAAATCTCCTTTCTCATTAATAGAGAAAGGAGATTTTTTTTGCTCAAGCCTACTTAACGTTTCGTCCAATCGTCTTTAACAAAATCAGAGGGATAAGATATTAGATTCAATATCCCACCCTTTTGTCGTATCCAAGACGTAAATGTACGTGTCCCTTCATTCAATACAATCACACGTGCCCCATTCGGTAAATGATTATATTCCGTATTTCCACCGGTAAAACGTCCGTGACTCAACAATATATTGTTCCATATTACAGAGTAATCATTATCGTGGTCATGTCCCACAAAAGTTCCCATCACATCTCCCATCTCTTTCATGGCAGCAAACATGCCTGTATTCCG
>USSR01000697.1 GCA_900557355.1 uncultured Bacteroides sp. | reverse complement strand
AAAGCGGGACAGCTATACCGGTAGGAGGATAACCTAACAGTGTCCACATGGTAGTCAGTTCGGCCTTTACACCCGGTTTTACCCCCTGTACCACCACCGAACACGATGTACTGCTACGCGGAATGAAGTCCTGATCTATAAACCAGCCCGATGCCTGAGGACGATTATACTCCCCGCTACGCAAATCAATATCCAGCATACAGTTACGGAATGAACGGGATAAATCATTGAAAATAAACTGTGGGGTAATACTACCTGTAGCCGAAGCCTTCATCAGTACCTGGTCTGCTTCCATATAGCGCACATAGCCGGCACCCTCGTTCACTTTACCTGCAAAAGAGAAGTTGGTACGGGCAATATAACCATAAGGAGCATCTTTTGGATTATTGGCATCATACATCACATATTTATAATAATCTACTTCAAACATAGCTGCCCCACCTTGTGCATCGATTACACCAAAATTAGCTTCGATATCACTGGGCTTGGAAATGGTATCCAGAAAATGACAGAAGTCCTCTACCGTAGCACAAACTTCAAGTGCACGATAAATAACACGCCCATTGGCTGCTCCCCGTTCTTCATCGCCTTTTACATCCACCAAGTTATACGATTGTGTATTCATCAAAGCGAATCCTGCAGAGTTAGTTCCCATCCATGCCTCTTTCAGATATGCATTGGCACTATTCACTACAGCAATAAAGTCATACCTCTCGCCTTTCACATAGTCAACATGATTTCGCATAAAGTCCGTATCACGGTTTTTCCAAAGCAGGGGGCGCCCGTCGGGTGTCACTTTACCCGATACAACAGCAGAAGTACAAGCATGCACAGGAGTAGCAAAGAAAACGATTGCCACCGCACACAGGATTAATAAGGATATTTGTTTCAACATAAGTCATCAGGTATTGGGAAAGCCGATACAATAATTACTTTTATTCGTATTCCCCCCTTATAAAGATCATTGGTTTAATATAAATTTCCAGTATTCCGTCAGCACCGGTCTTCACCTCCATTTGCTCAATACTCGTTTGATACGCAGTACTGGCCGGAACTTCTTTGCCGTCAATATAGTAACGTGCATTCCTCCTGTCAACACCTCTCGGTTTCAACAAATCATCAATCTGCTTAATCGTTTTTTCTTCCTTTACCTGTTGTGGAGTTTTCAGTTTCAGAACTATGACCCCATTTATTCCACGCGTACCATAAATAGCAGTAGCCGAAGCATCTTTCAAAATATCAATGCTTTCAATGTGCATAGGATTCAATGCCGCAAAGATTTCATAAGGAAGTTCTATCCCATTTACGATGTACAAAGGCTCATTGGATGGAATAGGGAAGCGGTCTCTGACAACCAATGTGCCATCTTTCTTAGGAGATCGTGTCACAAGTGTGTCATTCTTCAAAGTATCTTTGAAAATTACAAGCTCTTTCATGAAAGAGGTTTCAGCATGAATAGATATAGCGGCAGATATCACTAATAATAGAAATACTCCCCAAAAGAAGCTATATCCCCGGTAAATTCGTTTTCCTTGTCTCATAGCATTATCTTTTAAGTGATTAGATTCTAAACCGTCTCAAACAAAATTACTTAAAAGTAATGACTTAAACAAAGAAATAAGAAACAAAGTGTCTATTCGGCAGACAATTCCCTCAATTTATCAAGCAGAAACTCGCGCTTGCTGGTGCTGGTGCCTTCTTCCCAATAACGAATGATGCCCTTTTTATCAATCAACAACGTAGTCGGCGTCACCTGCACCTTAAACAGGTTGAAAAAGAACAATTCATCAGCGATATGAGTGAAGAGGAATGGACGGTTTTCCACAATCTTCTTTATCTGCTCCGCAGTGTTCCAGGTAGTAGAGAAATAAGTTACATCCGGACACACTTTCATCCACTCGTTCAGATCTGGCATTTCCTTGATGCAGGGTCCGCAACCGGTATGCCAGTAATTCAGGACAAAAGGCTTTCCAAGTATATCTGCCTTCGTCCAGACACGGCCTGCGGTATCCGTTACTTTAAAGTCCGGAAACGGCTTTCCCACCCATTCATCAAGGGTAACCGTATTGCTGGCTATGCTTATCATCGGTTCTGTTCCCGCACGGGAAATTCTCAAAAGTTCTTCCCCTCCGGGTACTTCTTCTACCGGAATCCGATATTTGACAGCGTACTCCGGCAGCGTTTTTCCCTTAGGCAACCTAATCTCCAAAGCCATGTGCCCTTCGTCATCTTTTAGCATGACAAAGCGGTCTCCTTGCGCATTCCTGATTCCCGGCGGCATACCATTAAAGAAATATCCATCGATAAGATAATATTTATCACTGGTGGTCTGGGCAGAGCAAAGCCCCGCCCAAACAAACATCAAAGAGAGAAACAAAAAGAGAGAATTCCGTTTCATATAAAATCGATTTTATTATTCGTCTTTTAAAGTAATCGTAACCTTCGGTTCAGCTTTCACCTTAGCAGATTTCATGCCCACATAGGATACCTTCAACTTATCGCCCTTTGATGCAGACATAATAAAGCGTCCGTCCACATCAGTGACTGTTCCTCTGTTTGTTCCTTCAATCAGAACAGCGGCACCAATGACAGGCTCTCCATCTTTATCCTGAACAACACCTTCAACTCTCATTTCACCTTTGACAGAAGCTTTCTCACCACCTTTGACGGTAAAATAAATATTCTCCTTGCCTTCACTAGTAACCGTAGTGTATTTCCCTTTGCTTTTCTTGGTAGTGATATAGATCTTCCCTCTATTTGCATCTTCTGCATTTTTCTCAACATTGATGCTCTCTATCTCATTGGGAGATACAACTTCATCCAATGCTTTACCGGACAATTCGATTTTCTCTCCATCAACAAACACATCCACATCTGCCCAGTCTGCCCTTCTATTATTCAGATAAACAGCATTCACTCCGGGTACGCTGACTACCGAACTCTTGGTTGATAAAGTAATAGGCTTTTTATCACTTCCCTTCAGGGTAATCAGGATGACGCCATTCTTTCCTTTTTCGCCATACAGTTCAGTAGCTGATTCGTTTTTCAAGACAGTCATAGCCTCTATTTTATTAACATTTAAAGCAGACATTATCGAGGAAGTGACTTCTTTACCATCTACAACATACAAAGGAGCATCCATACCCTCTATAAAGAAGTCTGTCGACTTCGAACTCACCGCCACCTGAGAATTCTTCATCTCTCCGCCCTCCAATCTGAACAACACCGGCATCGTAAATTTCACCGCTACCGCCTGTCCCTTTTGCATTCCCGGCTTCCACTTCGGCATCGACTTCACCAATCGGATAGCCTCAGCATCCAGTTCTTTATCTACCGGACGGAGAACTTTAGGTTCCGTCACATTTCCTGCTTTATCAACAACAAACTGCACCGTGACACGCCCTTGCGTACCGTTTTCCTTTGCAGATTCAGGATATTGCATATTCTTCTGAATGTATTCCAAAGCAGCAGACATTCCGCCACCAGGGAATTCCGGCATCTGTTCAACCATTTCAAAAACCGGAGAACCTTGCAGTTTGTCACCCACCTCCGCAGGAATGTACTTCACCTCTACAGGCTTCGCTGTATCTTTCAATACTGTGCTTACCTGCACAGCCTCCTCGATAGTTTTTGTGACTTTTGCTTCCACAATTGCTGTCAAATCATTAACTTTGACGGCAGAAATCTCTTCTGCGGTTTCCGAGATTTCAGGACGGGCAAAAGCTGTTACTGCAATAGCTGCTACTGGAAGCATATACA
>USSR01000696.1 GCA_900557355.1 uncultured Bacteroides sp. | reverse complement strand
GGACGCTTGTCTGCCTGAATATAACAATGCAATGGGAGTTTTACTATTAATGAAAGGAGAATATGAATCATCGGAAAAGTATTTGAAGGCTGCCGAACAGTCGGGACTGGATGCGGCAAAGGGAAATCTGGAAGAATTAGCTAAGAAAAAGGCTAATGCGGCCGAGATAAAGAGAAGGAATAAAAGTGAGTAAATTATATATGTATTAATTCTAATAAATGTTTGTTTTATGCTAAAGATTAAATCTATTTTAGTGTCATTGCTGGCGGTAGCGGCATTGGCGAGTTGCTCGGATAATGGTGAAACCACTCCTGGCGGCGGTGATGAAAAAAGCTATGATGCGGCTTATATGTCGATCAGCTTGTCTGTTCCTAAGGCTTCGCGAACGCGTGCCGGTTCTACTGAAACAGGTGCGTTGGAATCTGAAACAAAGATCAACGAGGTCTATCTGATTCTGTTTGATGAAAACCAGAAAGTGGTTAAGGATAAAGATGCATCCACGTATTACAGTATCTTGAATTCATCACACCTTTCAGCTGACGGGACTAGTCCGTTAGAACCATTCAAGGTGTCTTTCGCTACTAAATACTTGCTTGTTATAGCTAATCCGGGCGAAAAAATGAAGGCTCATATAGCTACTAAGGTGGTCAAGAATGCAACATACACTGATATAAATACAGTGTTTAGTGTAGCTGAAGATATCACTGCGGACGATAACCTTTATCTTATAGAAGAGGTGGCACGTACCACCGGCCCTAATGCAGGGTATACCATGATTAATGCTGGTGAGTTCGATGACAGCGATCCGTCATCTGCCAATCATAAATGGAAGGACGATTGTCTGCTTGATGTGTCAGGCTCCATTATTGATGCCAGTAAATATAAGACTGAGGCAGAAGCAAAAGCTGATGCTGTGAAGAATCGGGCGCAGCTTCAGATAGAACGCCTTTCAGCAAAAATGGCGGTTACGCTTAAGGGAGCTGCCGGAGTTGATATAGAAGTACTGCCTGCCGGTGCCAAGTTTGCATTCGCAAAGTGGACTATTGATTACGTGAACTCCCAGTTCTTCCCGTTTGCGAAAAAAACGAAGTTGACGTCCTCTCATACGGGTACTGAGTATAAGACAAACTTCTACACAGTAGACCCTAACTTTGCGAGTCCTAACCATCGTACCAGTATCATTCTGAATCAGATTGAGGATTACGAACCTAAGGTGAAATGGTATGATGCGAATGAGGAGAACGTAACAGATGAGAAAGTTAAGAAAGTTGCCTACAGTACGGAGAATACGATGGCTGCCGCTGACCAGAAATTGGGCGGAGCTACCCGTCTGGTGCTTAAAGCCAATTACGTGCCTAGCGGATATACTATGGGACAGGACTGGTATCAGTCTTCTCTCAATGGTGTTTATACGAATTATGAGACGTTGATAAAACTGCAAGAGGCCTATGGCATTGCTAAGGCATTGGATGAAGATAAGAGGGATGCGGCACAAAAAGCATTGGTGATTTCTTGCGAAGCTTTCAAAACGAAGTTGGATGGTATATACTCAGCTATTTCAGCTATTGCTGATTTTGCAGCTCTTACTCAAACAGACCTCGACAACCTTGGCATTACCAATGGTGGTGAAATCGCTAAGGGAACCGGAGTTCGTTGGTTCCAGAAGAGCCTTAACTATTACTATTATGAGGTTCGTCACGATAACGGTGCTTTGGGACACATGGAGTATGGAAAGTATGGTGTAGTGCGCAACAACTATTACACACTCCGACTGACAAAGGTGAATGGTGCAGGTACGCCTTGGTATCCGGAGGTTGAAGAGCCGGAAGAAGAAATCGATAAAGAAGGTGCTTATCTTCATTTCGAAATTAATGTAGCTCCATGGATATCTTGGGCAACTGATTTTGAAATCTAATAAATTCTCTGACTAAAAAGATATAGGGCAGTGCAAATCTGCCTGCCCTATATCCTTTAATATTCCGTACGGCATGAGCCATTGGAAAATAAGTAAAAACAAGCCGATGACAGGCTTTCAAAAAACAGCATGAAGATACATTGGCGCATCATTTCACAAAAAAAGGTGATATATGGATAGAAGCGCCCCCTAAAACGGAAATAACCGGAGCACCACTTTAAAAGAGGTTCTCTGACTATATAACCGGCAACTTTGCAAAGTTGCCCCATAAAAGAAAAGATATGTTCGGAAAAACTAAATCGCTGTTCCTTATCGTCGTTTCGATGCTGTATTTAGCCTCGTGTGACAGTATACGCGAGGATTTACCCCGTTGCGAACTTTGGCTGGAATTTACGTTCGACTACAATATGGAATACGCAGACGCGTTCAATCCGCAGGTCAAATCGGTGGATGTACTTGTGTTCGACAGCGATGATAAACTGCTCTTTTCCAAAAGAGCCGAGGCTGCTGCACTGATCGGAGGAAACCGGATGTCGCTGACCGATGAACTTGAATTCGGAAGCTATAAGGTGCTGACTGTTGGTAGTTTATCCGACAACTTCCGGATTTCGAACCATGCGGGCAGTGAACTGGTTCCCGGGTCAACCACTCTCCAACAGGTCATTGTAGCCCTGAAGCGGGGGACGGACACCGTAGATTTCGAGTTTCAGCACCTCTACTTTGGAGAAGTTGTGGATGTGAACCATTTGCCGTCCAATACCAGTCACAAGGTTTATCCGGTGAATTTGATACGCAATACCAATCGGTTTAACATCGCGTTGATGGGATATGAAGATAACGAAACAAGTGGAACGCAATATACGTTTGAAATTCAGGCGCCGGAAAGTGCAGCCTATTCTTGGGAAAATGAACCCACAGGCCAAGGTCCCGTTACTTATATACCTTATTATACGGGTCCGGGCGAAATTCCCGATGTAGTTGTATCCGCACGTCTCAATACCATGCGCCTGCTTAACAGGAGCGGATGGGACTATAAGTTCATCATAAGAAATGCGGATACTGGTGCAGAAGTCTGGAGCTACAGCTTGATGACATTGTTGAGTATTGCCCGGCCGACCTCTCGTTACGACGGAACGGAACTTCCTTTTCAGGAATATCTCGACCGTCAAAGTGAATGGAGCTTAATATTTACTGTTGTTGAAAAACCCGGAGGAGGATTCCTTCAAATCGGTCTTGTCGTGAGTGCCTGGATTTACTGGCTTCATGATATTGAAATTTAAGAATGAGAATAAAGCTATTACATATTATTTGTTTGGTATTCACAACCCTTTTGTTCGCATGCAGCAGAGATGCGGCCGATGAACTGCCTACCCTTACCCGGGCGCAGCTTAGCATCGGATTGGTGGACGATGGGGATGCGGAACGGCAGGAGGAGATAAAATCCATCCGGTTTATCGTATTCGGTAACGCGACCAGTGGCGCGATACTGGATGTGAATAAACTCGTCATATTAGATACTCCGGGCACAGCCACCGATATAACCGCACAACTTCTCAAAGTGGTTCCCAACAAGGATATAATAGTTATAGTCATAGCCAATGAGCCGCAAAGTCTCACCGCAGAGCTTAACGGCATTACCGAACTACCGCTGTTGCAAGAACTGGATTATTCCATTGCCTCCATACTGGACAGCAATGGTGAGATTGCTTCTACGACTGGGATGCCTATGACAGGGGTGATTCGAGGTATATCTGTAGCATCAGCAGAAACCAAATCAGTGAAAATGGTAATCGAACGTGCCGTAGCCCGGGTAGATGTCTTTATCGAAGCTATAGACGGCGGGG
>USSR01000695.1 GCA_900557355.1 uncultured Bacteroides sp. | reverse complement strand
GCAATTTTCAATACGGGGTATTCGCAACCATCAGGATAGGTCAGTATTGACGGAATGACTTATCCTATGGGAGAGCTTTATACAATTCTGGCTACTCAAAATCCTGTAGAGCAAGAAGGTACTTATAAACTACCCGAGGCGCAACTCGACCGTTTCCTGATGAAAATAACAATGGACTACCCAACTCTGGATGAAGAAATAAACATCCTGAAACGCCATCATACAAATGCCACATTCGTAAAACTGGAGGACATCGATTCTACCATTACCAATAAAGAGTTCTTATCTCTCCGCAAGCTGATGAACCAGGTATTTATTGATCATACATTGCTTCAATACATTGCCATGATTGTACAGCAGACGCGCACCAGCAAAGCCGTATATCTGGGAGCTTCTCCACGTGCATCTGTCGCTATGCTGCAGACCTCTAAAGCATACGCTCTATTGCAGGGACGTGATTTCATAACACCGGAAGATATAAAATTTGTTGCTCCATACGTACTCCAGCACCGCCTGATTCTGACTGCGGAGGCCGAAATGGAAGGATATTCACCGGTGAAAGTAACCCAACGCCTGATTGATAAGGTAGAAGTACCGAAATGATTTTAAACCGACGCTTTTATATTGCCCTCAGCCTGATTATCCTGTTACTGGGTAGCGGGTATACTTTTGCTCCGCTCTTTGTTCTCGGGCAATGGATGCTTTTTATCATGCTCCTGGCTGTATTAGCGGAAGGATACATGCTTTATCGCATCCATGGTATACAGGCATTTCGCCAATGTTCATCACGTTTTTCCAACGGAGATGAAAATACGGTGAACATTCGGGTGGAGAGCAGTTATCCATATGCAGTATCCGTGGAAGTCATTGATGAAATACCTTTTATATTCCAGCAGCGAAATATAAATTTCCAGATAAAGCTCCAGGCAAATGAAGGTAAAACAATCAGCTATCAATTACGACCCACCCATCGGGGAATCTACAATTTTGGACGGATTCGTATATTTGTACAAGGTAGGATGGGATTACTTTCGCGCCGCTATACCTGTGGTGATACCCAAGATGTCAAAGTCTATCCATCCTACCTGATGTTACATCGTTATGAATTGCTGGCAATAAGTGATAATCTTACGGAATTGGGTATAAAACGTATACGTCGCGTAGGACATCACACTGAGTTTGAGCAGATAAAGGAATATGTAAAAGGCGATGATTATCGCACTATAAACTGGAAAGCAAGTGCCCGCAAGCACGAACTTATGGTAAATGTGTATCAAGACGAACGTTCCCAGCAAATTTATAGTGTGATAGACAAGGGACGAGTTATGCAACAGGCTTTTCGTGGAATGACCTTACTTGACTATGCGATAAATGCCTCATTAGTTCTTTCGTACGTTGCCATGCGGAAAGAAGACAAAGCCGGACTCATAACCTTTGATGAACATTTCGATACCTTCGTACCAGCATCAAGCCGTCCCGGACATATGCAGACATTGCTTGAAAATCTCTATAATCAGGAAACTACTTTCAGTGAAACGGACTTTTCTTCCTTATACGTACATCTGAACAAGCATGTCAATAAACGTAGCCTTTTGGTTTTATACACCAACTTCTCCAGTATGGGAAGCATGAACAGGCAATTAGCATACCTGCAACAACTGAATCGACAACACCGCCTACTGGTAGTATTCTTCGAAGATGCTGACCTGAAAGCCTATATTGCTACTCCTGCCTCAGATACGGAAGGATACTATCGCCATGTCATTGCCGAAAAATTTGCCTTTGAAAAACGATTAATTGTCTCTACCCTAAAACAGCATGGCATTTATTCTCTATTGACCACGCCCGAAAATCTCTCTATTGATGTAATTAATAAATATCTGGAGATAAAATCGAGACAGTTACTCTAATCAACCTCCGGTAATAGGCAGGCAAATAATTATAAGACATTTACCTTATATTCTGAATTATAATATTCTACTGCCATCTGATATTCAGCAATGTTCTTCTCTTTAGCCAATAAACTCAATTTCGCCTTATCAGCAGAAGATATGTTACTGCCATAATAAATAGCTGTAGGCTTCATTATAACTTTGACAGATTCATTTTCATAAGAATCCGGACAAATCAATCGCCATTCATTTTCATATCCCCAGCATTTGGCTTTATTCAAAAACACTTTCAAATAAATAAAAATGTCAGGCAAAACAATGCTGCTATTATTTTCTCCTTTAAGGCTTATAAGAAAGTCATCCATTAAACTTTTCCCTATATGAGTTGCATCAAGTCTTTTATCTGAATAGATTACCGGAAAAAGTATTGCCGGGTGACTACTAGGTTGCGTATCACTTGTTGGAAAAACAACTTGCTTTATATCATATTCCAACACAAATCCGCTATGTCTATCAGCATAATGTGACCACATCAGCATATTATCCTTTCTCTCTGTAAAACATGCAATCTTACAACTTTCCTTTACACTCTCCACTGATTGATCTAATAAATCCCCGATAAATTCAAGATATTCATTAATTTTATCACTATAAATGCCCTTATCGCCATATGTAGTTCCTTCATAATAAGCCTCACGCAATCTTTGGTTCACCACCTCGTCCCCTTCTCCTTTCCAAACATTAAAACATTGCATTTTTTTCACAACTTCATCAATTATCGGATCGTCAGGATATTGTTTTCTCATCTCTTCCTCAACCAGGCTGTTTATCTTGCTCAACATATAAAGAAACCAATTTTTATTCAACGCTTCCTCATAATTCTTTAATATCTCCTCTTTCTTGTAGCAAACCAAAGAATCAAACGGATCATTAAAATTACGAGGATTACCGGCATATACTTCATCATCTCTAAATGAATCCAAATTATATTCTTGACAGTTCCGATATCTATATAGTTTTGAAGGTACATTTTTCGCCACCAAATCATGGAGTTTAGAGAACAACTCACCTCCTTCCGGTGAATTAGTTTCTCCACGTTTAAGAGGAATAATTTCACTCATCAACATTCTCTCAAACTCCTCTTTAAAGTTAGATGTTTCCATTGTGTTTTATATATCAAGTATAATGTCCGTACATGCTCAGAATCTCATTATGCAAAAATAGTGTTTATTTACGTAGCTGACAGCCCAATTTCAAAGTTTCTTTGTTACGGTCTCTTTTATACTGTTAATTATTTGAATAGTTTAAATACCCTGCAAAACCGTATCACTAAAATATTTGTTTGTAATAAAGGGGTGTTAGCTTTGCCCGGATTCTAAAATCGAGTAAATAAAAAGATAACCATGAAAAAAGAAGTTTCTGAAGTGCTCAAAAAAGAGCAAAACAATGAAAGTTGTATCCATCTGTATCTGGAAGAATGTGGCTGGTGTGCTTATGAAGTTTCAGCTTATCTGCTTATGAACCTCTTAGGAGGAAAATGTATCGTCGAGAAAATAGAACAATGCGGATCAAAAATTGTTCGGGCACTAATGAATATAGATTTATTAGGCGACATTAATTATGGCGATTATCGCTACGCTGGTCTAAATTCCTATAACCTTCAATTAGTAGGAAAAAATAAAGTTGACAAAAACTTATTTATTCACTGGAAAAAGAACATATAGGAATGACACTGCAATAAGCAAAATGATATTGCAATAAAGCTCTGCAGACAAATCAACAGAGCCTTATTGCAATAAAAGTTATGGAATTTAATTGGGACTCTCCATAATATTGTGTAAATAGAAAACTACGGGATTCTTCTCGTAGTTT
>USSR01000694.1 GCA_900557355.1 uncultured Bacteroides sp. | reverse complement strand
GGCCGGGCTTGTATAACACACGATTTCTTTTTCGATGTAACAAGCTTACGCACATTGATAGCAAAGATACGACCACCATTATTTGACTCAATGCGTAGCTGGTCGCATTCGGTATCTATTACCATTTGTGCCAGGCGCGGTTCTGTAACTTCAACAGGATCCTTTGTGAAAAGAATATCGGTAATGAAATATTTTGGTCCGAACACCTTTGCGAATGGTGCGCAGAAATCATCATCTCCTTTATCGGCTGTATCACAAGCTCCGAGTGTCCCATCAGGTTTCTTTCCTGCAATATCGGCTAATTTGAAGCGCATGAGAGACGATTTGGGGAATAGTAACCCTTTGGCTTCGAATGGTTCCTGCATATATTCGGCCATCCAAATGCTTTCGTCGGTTTCAGAACGTAGTTCCCGGTAATATTCCGTAGTATGTACATCAGCGCAAAAAGTTTCATCGTTTTCATCAAGAGCTGCGATCCGGATGATTTCATTATACTTGCCGGCTTCTTCCATACGTCCGAGGACATCACTAGAAGACCAGCGGGTACCAATGTCAATCATACAGCAGCTTCCCTCAATACGTGAATCGTGCGTACCTTGTTTCCAAGACCATACCTTCTCGTTATTATTGTCGGATAACGCATCTTCCAGGCTCTTGTATAAGTCGTCGGTCATGGCAAGCATTGATGCACCGAAACCGATCACGGTGCCGCCAACACCACCACCGAAATAAGATACCTGGCGAGCGCCTTCCACATTCCAACTCTTCACATTCTGTTTATCACCTTTCAGATGAATATCAGGGAATATCTCTTTGTAACGCTTAGATTTTACAATATCACGGGTATCGTATGACAGCTTATTGTAAAGAGTATCAGAGCAACAGTTACGCATTACAGATTCTTCCGGGAAGTGACCGTACATCCAGGCTATAAACAATGAGGAAATATAAGACTTACCGGCACGTGGCGGCATACTGACAGCAAGGCGATAGATAATATTAGCTAAATAGGAGGTATACACACGCATGAACGCTTCGGCTACTTTCTTCAAGAATAATCGTTTGGCAAAGAACTTAGGATCATAGTATAAGCAGAAAGCCCAGAAATCATTCCGGGCTTCACGCTTGCGAAGTATAGTTGCTGCTTTCGCTTGTCTAAGCAGTATTTCTCTTTCACTCTTTTTCTTTACCATCAATAATAGCCTGAAGTTGTTCGTCTGTCAATGATTCCAATTCATCACCAAGGTTTACATTCGCGTCTACTTCTTTCTTGTCACGCCATTTTTCCGGCTGTCGATTCTTCAACCAGAAAATAGCGGCTGTTGTATCAGGAGGATAATGCTCTATAAATTCCTTCGAATCTGTAATCTTCCCGTTCGATGTTGCAAATTTTGTTGCTTTACAGTTATACCCAATAGCACGGTTATAGAGTCTCGATGCAACGTTAGCATCTGCTATATTTTTCCCCTTTTTTAGGGACTCAAGAAATTCGGGATAATCCTTCTTCCATTTGTTTAAAGTCTGCTCTGAAACAGAGAAGAATTCGGAGAGCTCTTTATCTGTTGCACCCAACAAACAAAGCTTTAGAGCTTGATCGGCATACTCTATTCTGTACTCTGATTTACGCCCTCTTTTTTTCTTCTCGGCCAGATTCTTCTTCTCTGTCATAAACTAACAATAACTAACAAATTGTGATAACTCTTGCCTTAGCTTGGATAATCTTCAAATTAAAATATAAATAGGGGTTACTTTTTACAGTTCTCTGGAATTACTTTAGGAACAGCATTATTCCAATTAATACTATGGTGTAGGCGTCTATACACACTTCCCATTGGGCGTATCTTTGTACAAGAAGGAGCATACATAATTGTGTAGAAAGACTTAACATAAGTCCCACTATCTAAATATATATCAGTCATTCCGCCATTTGATTGTTGAGTTGTTACTTGATTCAAAGAAACATGCGGAATCTGAAAAAACAAATTTCCTCTACTTCCTAGTAAAGTGTAGGTGTTTACATCTTCATTAATTTTACCAAAAAACTTAAAAGGCATGTTTGTATCACAAATAAATGAGTTCATTGCTTTCCGTTTAAGTAATTCACCACGAACTATATTATTCTGCTTTCCTCCGATAAAATCTCCTCTTTGAGCTAATGCAACAGCTAAAGCACCTGTTTTATTTTTGAAATCAATTAGAGCATCAAGTACTTTATCAAGATTGATAATGTTTTTCTGCTTCATTTCACCATATTGATTATAAGTGTATGAGAATTCCGTATAATCATCATCTAACTCAATAAAATATTGGTAGCCTTTTTCTTTTGCTATTTCAAAAGAAGCATTTCTCGCATAAATAATAGCTCGACGATCATTGAAGTTATCACCCTCATCTGTTTCTGATGCTATTTCTTTTTTGTCGAATACATATATGTTCTCGTAGTTTTTGCGATAACGATCTATCTTCGGATCTTCATTATCTAATACTATGATAATATCACCTGTATAGCCACATTTCCGTAATGTTTTTACTGTATGTACATTGTCAGGACGCCCATGTGTAAGTATCAATGCAACGAAGCTATTATTTTTCATCATTGCTATAATCCTCCAAATATGAGTCTGACAATTCTTTCTTTAAACAAACATATCCTAGTTCAATAGCTTTATTAAAATCTATAATGACAAGAGCTGAATTTTCCATTAAATTTTGAATGATGTTGTTTGAATGAGCATAAAATTCAGCAATTTTTCCATAATCGAAAACAATGTGCCTTGAAGCTGCAATCTGAAGAAAATCTTTAGTCTGCTTGTCTAAATTACACTCCTGAATTTGTTTCATCAGACAATTGTAAGTTTCAAGATTATAGAGTTCTGATATTGCAGGTTTATTGCCAGTCGGTGTGTAGATTGGAGATACTATTTTTTTTGTATAAAGATTATTATCTTTCTCATCGTCAGAATTATGGATATCAGTCGAAAGTTCGATCTCGTCTACTGAAAACTCCCAATCATTCAATACATCAGGCGAGAAGTTTTCTATCACTAACTTCCAATCGAATTCAGAAGTATCGGAAGTATGATTATCTGCTAGAGCTAGCAGTTTTCTCTTTTCATCTTCCGTAGATAGGTCTTTGCGCTTAATAACAATAAGCTCGGTACCGTCAGACTCAACAATACGCACTTTGAGTCCTAACTTTTGAGCTTCCTCATACACGCCATTTCCAGCGATTAACACATTGTCACGGTCGGCCAATACGGATCGACCGGCTCCACATTCAACCAGGCTTTTGTGGATAAGCCGCTTGTTTTCATCCCCATGGATACGATAGTTCCGGGGATCAATCTTAATTTCTACATTTTCTTCCATGACCAAGGAATTTTCACTAAAATATAGACTCCCCGGCTATTTTCTTTCTAATAAGTTCTTGCACTCCGTTATATATCTCATATAGCTGCTTCAATGTCTCTGGACCTTCCCATTCAGAGAAATTGCCATCCTGGAAGAAACGATACTCAAAAACGCGGGTAGCTGTCGTACCAAGGTTTAGACTTTCGAATGTTTCCCTTACTGTGTGCAGCTTGTCTAATATTTCAGCGTTTCGATCTTCTGATTCATCTGAAATATCCTCAATATCTAGCCTGGAATAATCTACATTATCATCCACAGGCAGGGGCTTGTATCTACTCCTATACTGTGAAGTAGGAGAGGATGCGTTTAGCTTTATCATCTTCAAAACAAAGAAATCAAGCTCTGTATAGCCATTTCTTTT
>USSR01000693.1 GCA_900557355.1 uncultured Bacteroides sp. | reverse complement strand
CAGGCAGAGATTGATAACTCGAAGAATCCGGATAAGAGCCAACGTAAATATGCCTATGTCAGTGGTGCGAAATCGGGAGACTTCCGTTTCAAAGATATGGATGGTAATATGGAGATTGACGAGAACGACCGTACTATTACAGGAAATTACATGCCGAAGTTTACGTATGGTTTCTCTACAGAGTTGAAATATAAGTGGTTTGATCTCTCTATTGCCCTACAAGGTGTACAAGGTAATAAGATTGCCAATATATTCCGTCGCTATATTGATAATATGGAAGGAGGAAATAACTGTCAGGTCGATGCTTTGAACCGCTGGCAATCAGAAAGTAATCCGGGTAGCGGCTATGTAGTTCGTGCAAACAGAAGTGCAACGGGTATGAATGGTACTACTTCTACCTGGCATATTGAAGATGGTTCTTATATGAGAATTAAGAATATCACTTTTGGATATACGCTGCCTAAATCATTGCTTACCAATGTAGGAATCAGCCGGGCAAGAGTTTATTTCTCTACTCAGAATCCTTTCACTTTTACAAAATATAGCGGATACAATCCGGAAGTGAATATGAAAGGCGGTTCATTGACTCCTGGTATCGATTATGGTACATATCCTCTGTCTAAATCATTTGTATTCGGATTAAACGTAACCTTTTAAATAATCAAGATATGAAAATAAAATATTATATCGTAGCTTTTGCATCTCTGTTGCTTACCGGCTGTAGTGATTTTCTGGACTTGACACCTATATCTGAGGCTTCTTCAGTAAAATACTTCTGATATAAATTCTGCATTGTCCGCTTGCTATGGTTCCTTGCAGGGAACCTATCAATATGGCGAATATTTTATTTCCCTCATGGAGCTAAGGTCTGATAATGTGGAAGATATTAATCCCGGTGGAGCAGCCGGTATGTTCTACTTCATTGATAACTTTACTGCTACCTCCGGAAATAATGTCGTTCGCTATGCATGGAAAGAATTGTATAACCAGATATACAGATGTAACAATGTACTTGCAAGTATAGATGTGGTAACAGATGCCGCGCTGAAAAAGCAGTATGAAGGGGAAGCTCTGTTTTTACGGGCTTTAGCATATTTCAATATTGTTCGTCTTTGGGGAGCTGCACCTCTGATCCTGAAACCGGTGACGGCTATTGAAGCCAAGGGGTATGGACGTAGTTCTGTGGCGGATGTTTATAGAGCTATAGAAGAGGACTTGGAGGCTGCATCCGGTATGCTTACTTCTGCTTATGATGATGACAATCTGGGAAGAGCCACTTCCGTAGCTGCAAAGGTATTATTGGCAAAAGCTTATCTGACACAACAAAAGTGGTCGGCAGCAGCGACTTTGCTGGATAACATAGTCAAAGATTATTCATCTAAATATGGTTTGCAGAACACTGTTGCTGATGTTTTTGATGTAAATCAGGAGATGAATAAAGAAATTCTGTTTGCTGTACGATATTCAAAGTCAGTTCTTGGAGAAGGGCATGGATACAACGATTACTTTAAGGATAAGTCGGTTATTGATAGCAAACTCTTAGCATCTTATGGAAATACGGACGATCGTAAAGCCATGATCGAATATAAAAAAGTGGATGCTAACAATAATGTAATAGCTAAGTATTATGATACGTTTGACGCTACTACGGCAAAGGTTGGATTTGACTTACCATTATTGAGATGGGCGGATGTATTGCTGATGTGTGCTGAGGCTCATAATGAAGTAGCTTATGAAAACTCAGAATCAAGTAAGGCACTGAGTTACTTGAATTTGATTCGTAAGCGTGCAAATGCAGTGGAATATAAAGTGACGGATTTGAAAGACCAGAGTGCTTTCCGCAAGGCTGTATTGGAAGAACGCCGTTTGGAATTCCCGTTCGAACTGCATCGTTGGTTTGATTTGATCCGTACAGATACGGCGATAGAAGCTATGTCAAAGGTTGGCTTCACAATAACAAAGAATGACTATTTATATCCGATTCCGAAAACAGAGGTTGATTTGATTGACAATCCGGAAACGTTCCCTCAAAATCCGGGATATAACTAATCTGAGTATTTATTGAGTGAGGATGCCTGAGAGGCAATACTTTCAGGCATCCTTCTAAAACTATGAAACATGAAATATATTTGGGGATTGTTGTTTGCCTTGGTGGCTGACTGTGCTTTCTCACAGGAATTGCCTCGATGGAAAGAGGGATATATGGATATCCATCATGTAAATACAGGACGAGGGGATTGTACATTTTGTATTTTGCCGGATGGAACTACTCTGTTGATTGATGCCGGAGAGAATAATAGAGTTGGAGCGAGAGTCGTGGCTGCAAAACCTGATGATACCAAGAAAGCTGGTGAGTGGATCGCAGATTATATCCGCTATTTTATACCTAAAGACAAAGAGAACATTGATTATTATCTTTTGACGCATTATCATTCAGACCATATCGGTAGTTGGTTGCATAAAAAAGAGGATAAAGGCAGGTATTATCTGACTGGGATTTCCGAGGTATATCGGAATTTTCCTGCTAAAGTAATCGTGGACAGAGGGGATGACTTTATGCCTCCTTCCGATAAAGATTCTTGCTATATGAACTATCGTAATTTTGTAAAATCAATCTCTGACTGTACTATACGTGAAACCTTTAATGTGGGATCGTGCAAGCAATTTGTGTTACGCAATGAACCGGAAAAATATTATTCATTTGGTGTGCGTAATGTATATGCTAATGGTAAGATTTGGGATGGAGATGGAGGAGTTACCTCATTATTTTCTGGTAAGGGCAACTATTCAAAAAGTGAAATGCCCAGAGAAAATATGTATAGCTGTGTGATAAAGTTGAGTTACGGTGCATTTGATTACTATACAGGAGGGGATATTCCTGGTTTTCCTCGTCCGGGACGTCCTAAGTGGCATGATATTGAGACTCCGGTTTCGGATGTGGTAGGTAAGGTAGAAGTAGCGGTTTTAAATCATCATGGCAATGAGGACGGGACTAATGAAAATTTCCTCCGGAATTTATCACCTCAGAATGTCATAATGTCTACTTGGGATGCTCTGCATCCTAATCATACGGTGTTGCATCGTCTGTTCTCTAAAGAAATTTATCCGGAAGAGAGAAAGATATTTTCCACGAATATGCATCTGGCTACTAAAATTGTTATCGGTGATCTGGTTGACAGAATGGTATCCCATCAGGGACATATAATGGTACGTGTATATCCGGGAGGTAACAAATATCGTATCTATGTTTTTGATGATGCGGTTCCTATATCCGAAAGCCATGTCATCTATGAATCGGATCTATTTGAATGTATAAAATAAACAATAAAATTTATGAGAAGGAATCTATTTTTATTGAGTTGCCTCTTATTGCTGTGTACAGTTACTTTATGGGGGCAAAATCCTGCTGAACGGATTCATACAGCATTTAATGAACCTGCTGAAAAATCAATTCTGGTGGTTTCGCACCGTGCAGATTGGCGTAATGCTCCGGAAAACTCATTGCAAGCCATTCAAAATTGCATTGATATGGGAGTGGATATGGTTGAAATTGATTTGAAGCGTACTAAAGATGGGCATCTTATCTTGATGCATGATAAAACTATTGACCGTACTACTACGGGGAAAGGTAAACCGGAAGATTATACGTTGGAAGAGTTGCGTCAGTTTCGTATGAGAAATGGGGCCGGGCATAAAACTCGTCACTTGATACCTACTTTTGAAGAAGTGATGAAGTTATGTAAAGGCAAGATCATGGTGAATGTGGATAAAGGGTTC
>USSR01000692.1 GCA_900557355.1 uncultured Bacteroides sp. | reverse complement strand
GGCTGTGTCAGCGTTTTGACACAACCTCTTTGCTTTTTTAGAGCTCTCTTCATTCTCTTTTTACAGCCATTCTTAAAAGAAGAACAATCAATATTAAAAATAGAGCACACTTATTTTCTCATTTTAAGCACTTTCGCCATACACAATTAAAAATAGAACATTAAAATAAAAAAACAGACCTTGACAATAAAGAATTGTTAGTCGAACTTTGCAAAGTTTTATTAAATACGCAATAAAAACAAAAAGCAAAATGAAAAACTTACGAAAACTATTTTATGTAGCTTGCGCGGTATTTTTCTTTACATCATGCGAAGAGACTTACAATGACAAGCTATTTTGGCCAGGAGAAATTAGTCAGGAACATGGCTCGTATATTAAACCATATACGCTAGACCTAACCTACAGCGGAGAGAAATTAATTGGAAAAACTGTCAGCTTCAAGACAGAAGATAGCGAAACGGGAACACTGACGCTGAATAATATAATCCCGGGAGAAAAGGAAACTCCTATCAGTCGCATCCAACTTTATGAGAATGAAAAGAAAGGATATTATACTTTCAGCGGGACCAATATCACAATGGGAGGAGCTACGGTGAAATATGAAGGAATAATAACTCCGAAAAACATGCAACTATCACTGAACGTAACAATGGCTTATGCCAACTCCATTGCAAACACATATACATTTCCTGCATACTCCCACACAACAGATGGAGAAAGTATCATCCGTAATAGCGGAGCCAGCTACGTGAATATTACTACAAAAGCAGGAGGAGAATCTCTCCAGCCGGTGATTTTACAAATACAGCAAATGGCAACTAATATATTAGATGTGATTTTTCCTTATGTATTGAAGGATATTACATTTGAGAAAAATGGAATTGTCACTGCCAGCTATACTACGAGCCCTGTAGACATGAATGAAATTATGGAAGTTGCCAATTCGGGCAAAACTGACGCTGAATTCAAAAGTCTGATCAACAAACGCACTTATGAGTCATCTCCCAAAGGATTGGCCTACTGGAATCAAACAGGCAACAAAGCATTTGTCGTACAACTAAATATCCCTGCCATTGTGTCTCTCATAGCACAAAACAACGGAAAGCAAATTGACTATCAGCTTATCGCAGGAATCAGTGAAGCACTTCTAAAATCTGACCCGGCACGTTTAAAATTAACGTTAAGTGCCATCAATATGATTTTAAACAATGAAATAATCACCTATATTCTTCAATTGGATGATGATACTTTTGCAACTCTGCTCACATGGATGAAAGACGGAATACCAATGGGCATCAACTCAACAAAAGAACATACTTATATCTATTTCAACAAAGAAACTCTCATGCCGTTCATCAGCATCATCGGTAGTTTGCTGGAAACAAATTTAATTGAAGTTGCAGCCCTTTTCGATAAAATGGAAATCGGTATTGACCTCACAGCTAAGAAATAATTCATTTTAATTATCTAATATAAAAAAACAATGAAAAAAATATCTATCCTATTAATAAGCTGCCTTGCCGTAGCGTCTGCATTTTTAACTTCTTGTGATAATGATCACTACGGACCAGAGCCTATAGATGTAACAGCCAATTATTCAAATAAACTATCAAACCCCAATCCGAATCTAATTCTTACCTATAATGGTGAAACAATGATCGGAAAATCAGTAGACTTTAGCACTGTAACAGGAGAAACCGCTATTATTAACTTATATGATATTTTACCAGGAGAAAAAGAAGTAAAAATTATGTCTATCCCCCTTTCTGGAGATGGGCAAGGATATTCTTTTTCAGGAAATAGTATGGGAAATGAGACTTTAAGCTCTTTTAGATACGAAGGACGCGTAATAAAAGGACAGTTAACATTAAATATATCCAATATCAAAATGGGCAATGCAGAATTATGGGCAAATACTTATAAACTACCCACAGTTATTAATGGCATCAAAACGATTGTAGTTGGAGACATGTGGGGAGAAGAATATACATGGCAAGATGTTGACGGACAAGTACTAAATGCATCATGCTATTTTTATGCAGACATAGAAGCTTCAGAAAGTGGAGCCACAACTCAAACATGGGGTAGTGCCATTCAAAACATATTAAGTTATATTTTGCCACAAGTTCTACAAGAAATTACTTTAGGAGCGGACGGGAATGTAACGGCTTCTTATTCAAATGAACCATTGACAGGAGTAGACATGGATATCATTTTTGGATTTCTAGAAAATCCATTAACACAGGATATGATTACTCCTAACATTGTTAACCGTAATTATATTCCATCTCCAAAAGGATTTGCTAATTGGTTCCAAAAAGACGGTAAGTTAATATTAAAATTAAACTTAGCTAATATTATTGCCTCAATATCCAGCGGCAATCAATATATGGATGTCAATATAACCAATGCTATCATTGAAGCTATATCCCAAATGGATGCTATGAAAGTGAAAGAATTGCTAACCACGCTCAATCAAAGTCTAAAAAATGAAACACTTGGATTCCTGCTCAATGTCAATGACACTTCTTTCAAAGCTATTTTCAATTGGTTAACTACCGGAATCCCGATGCAAGTTATTTCAAAAGATGGACATACTTTTATTTACTTAGACAAAGAAGGTTTTACTCCCATAGCCAAATTACTACCAGATCTTAGTCCGCTAATAGTCAGTCTGCTTCCAGAAGATATGCAATCACTGGGAGGAATCATCTCTATATTTTTGAACGGTATATCAGACGCTTTTCTATCACCTGAAAAAATAGAATTTGGTTTGGAAATTGTTCCAAATAAATAAAACAAAAAACAATGAAGAAATTATATATCCTAACAATCCTGTTATGCCTTACCGGTTTCGGAAGCATCTTTGCCCAAACCCTGAAAGGACATATATATGATGCCAAGACCAATGAGCCATTGGTCGGAGCCACCGTCACCTACAAACTTCATGGTAATCAGGGAGTAGTATCTAACATTAACGGAGAATATGAAATCAAACTTCCCGAAGGTGGAGTTGACCTTGTATTCAGCTATGTTGGCTATGATGATGTCTTGATGCCCATCGTTATCAACAAGCGTGAAGTAGTCACCAAAGACGTTTACATGAAAGAAAGCACCAAGCTGCTGGAAGAAGTCGTAGTCAGTGCCGGACGCTTTGAACAGAAGTTGAGTGATGTCACTGTCTCCATGGACGTTGTTAAATCCGGAGATATTGCCCGTCAGGCACCCACGGATATTTCTTCCACTCTCCGCACACTTCCCGGTGTAGACATTGTAGACAAACAACCTTCTATGCGCGGAGGTAGCGGATGGACTTACGGAGTAGGTGCACGCAGCCAAATTCTTGTGGACGGAATGAGCACACTGAATCCGAAAACAGGAGAAATCAACTGGAACACTGTTCCTTTAGAGAACGTAGAACAGGTGGAAGTGATTAAAGGAGCATCTTCCGTACTATATGGCTCATCAGCTTTGAATGGTATTATCAATATCCGTACCGCACGTCCGGGACTGACACCGAAAACACGATTCAGCGCCTATATCGGTGTATATGGTGATGCGGAAAACGACGAATACCAATGGAGCGACAAGAGTTTCTGGAAAGATGATAAATATTCTGTTAAACCGATCCTGCGCGGAAGTCTTCTTAGCGGTATACGGAATCCTATTTACGAAGGATTCGACCTCTCCCACTCCCGTCGTATCGGCAATTTCGATGTCAGCGGAGGAATCAATCTTTTCACTGACGAAGGATACCGCCAACAGGGATACAACAAA
>USSR01000691.1 GCA_900557355.1 uncultured Bacteroides sp. | reverse complement strand
CTGTACGCTCGGAGCGCAGAACCGCAAAAAAGTCGGAGTAGTACTGAGTGGCGGTGGCGCCAAAGGCGTGGCGCACATCGGAGCGCTGAAAGTGATAGAAGAAGCCGGAATACCGATAGATTATGTAGTAGGTACCAGTATGGGAGCCCTCGTCGGCGGACTATACTCTATCGGCTACACCCCACAGCAATTGGATAGCATTGTCAATGCACAAAACTGGAAGTTTCTGCTGTCTGATACCCCCGATCCGGAAACTACATTGCTGAGCGAAAAGCTAAAGGAAGAACAGTACTTGCTCTCTGTTCCGATTGCCGGAAAATCAGCGCATGTATCCGATGCAGGGATTATAAAAGGAAGAAACATATCACAGTTGCTTTCCGAATTGACAGTGGGTTATCATGACTCTATCTCCTTCAACCGACTCCCCATCCCATTCGCTTGCGTATCGGACAACATAGTAAATGGCAGCAAGGTCGTTTTCCACAACGGTATACTGGCCACTGCAATGCGTGCCAGCATGTCTATTCCGGGGGTATTTGCCCCGGTTTATCTCAATGGCAAAGTGCTGGTAGACGGCGGACTGATAGATAATTACCCCGTAGATATAGCCCGGCAAATGGGAGCGGAAATTATTATCGGAGTCGATGTACAGAATCCATTAATGAAAGCGGATGAGCTGACAAGCCTCTCGAGCGTGCTGGGACAAATTATAAACCTGGTGGGGGAAGAAAGCTACAGAAAAAATGTAAAGGATAGTAACATACACATACAGGTAGATGTGGATGGATACTCGGCAGCAAGTTTCAACTCTGAAGCATTGGACACATTGATGCGCAGGGGCAAAGAGGCCGCCATGAAAGATTGGGAAAAACTGATTGCACTGAAAAAAGAAATAGGTATCGGCACGGAGTATCGCGCAGAATATCCCGGTCCTTTCAAAATACCAACGCGCACCATGCTGGATACGATCCCCTCCGTAGCACAAATTACTCCGCATGAAAAGCCGGTGAACACTATAAATATAGGAGGCAGATTTGATAATGAAGAGTTAGCCGTATTGTTACTGAATGCAAGGGCATATCTCGGAAAACAGAAGAAATCGCAACTAAGCGCCACTACCCGTCTGGGCAAGCGGACTTTCGGACAACTGGAGTACACGTACTCACTACGCAATAATTGGGACCTCAGTACAGGATATCAGATAGGATATAATGACTTCAATCTTTATAAAGAAGGTGACCGGCTGATGAATCTGACTTATGTGCATCACATGGCTTGGATAGGATTTACGAAAAGCTGGTGCAAGTTGCTTGTCAAGGCAGGTATTCATTTTGAGAAGTATAATTATCACGACTGGCCGTCGGGGCCGGATATCTCTATCACCAAATCAAGTGACAAGGCTTTGCTCAGTTATCAGGCCAGTGTCATGTACAATAGTCTGAATAACCAACGGTTCTCCACGCAGGGAATGGAATGGGAAGCATCGTACAGGCTCTATACGGATAACATGATAGCTTACGGTTCGGGTAGTCCCGTATCGGTATTTCAGACACATTGGAGCGGATATTTCTCACCGAACCGGGTATTTACCATCATGCCGTCGGTATATGGCAGGGTAGTTGGAAAAAATACGCAATCGCTGGCGATATCGAACTTTGTAGGTGGAAATGTACCGGGAAGATACATGGAACAACAAATTCCTTTCACGGGTATCAATCACATCGAAATAAGTCCGGATGCTATGCTGACGGGGATGTTGGGAGTCAGAGCACGAACTTACAAGAACCAGTACATCGTAGTGCGGGGCAGTTACGGACGGACAGCCAACAAAATAGAAAATCTGTTTGGTGGAACAAATACCCATGGATTGGCGGGAGGCAGCATAGGATATTGCTACAACAGTATTATAGGACCCATCGAAGCGGAACTTAACTATTCGAATCAGTCCAAGAAGCTGGGATACTATATTGGAGTGGGATTTACTTTTTAATATATTATTCTTTAGCCTCCTCCTGTGGAATACGGATAGCAGTGTATAGCTCAAGTATGGCGGCAACCGTCAGACACACAATCCACTCATTTCCGTGAGTGAAGAACATGAATGCGCCGGTGAGCACCAATAGCAACGCACCGAAAATCTGTTGGCGGCGGAGGCGTTTTACATTGGCCCTACTACTCTTGGAAGGAGAATTGATCTGGGCCAATGCCACCATAGTAGCACCGATTGTATAAACATAGGGAGCAACCTCCCAGCCGGTGATGTAGACGGCAGCACCAAACAGTACCATCAAAGCGCCTACTGTAAACAAAGCAGGTATCAGGGATTTCATTTTTCGATGTCTTCTTCAAATACGTAAATATCCTCATTCGGTTTCTTCATCAGGTACTTCTCACGCGCAATACGCTCGATGGCACCGGAATCTACAGCCAGTTCGTTCAGCCGTTCCGTATTCTCTTCATATTCCGCCCGGTATTTCTCAATCTCAGAATTCAGGCGACTGATTTCATTCGCATAACCCATACGGCGCACGATGCTGTTTTCATCCAGAAAACCTACAACCACTACAAATGCAGCAAACGTAATCAAGTATTTACGCCTGCGGACAAAAGCCCAAAGTGTCGCTAATTTATCCATTGATAAACAAATTAATAATTAAAGAATTAATAATTAAAAAGAAACCGGGAGGGGATTCTTCGCCTACAAAGATAAGAGGAATAACTGAGAAATTCCTTTTTTTTATGTACATTTGCACAAATTGTAATGGACAAGAATATCCCAAATCATGGAAAATTATATCGTATCGGCACGAAAATATCGCCCTACGACCTTTGAGTCGGTAGTGGGACAACGTGCCCTGACTACTACGCTGAAAAATGCCATCGCTACCGGCAAACTGGCACATGCCTACCTGTTCTGCGGTCCGCGCGGTGTGGGAAAGACTACTTGCGCCCGCATCTTCGCCAAGACCATCAACTGTATGAGTCCTACTGCAGAAGGTGAAGCGTGCAACCAATGTGAATCGTGTACAGCGTTCAACGAACAGCGGTCATACAACATCCATGAACTGGATGCCGCATCCAACAACTCCGTTGACGATATCCGCCAACTGGTGGAACAGGTGCGTATTCCGCCCCAGATAGGAAAATATAAAGTATATATCATCGACGAGGTACACATGTTGTCCGCTTCGGCTTTCAACGCTTTCCTGAAAACACTGGAAGAACCACCCCGTCATGCCATCTTTATCCTAGCAACTACAGAAAAGCACAAGATTCTGCCTACTATCTTGTCCCGTTGCCAGATATATGACTTTAACCGCATCAATGTGGATGATACGGTTGCCCATCTGGCATATGTTGCTTCAAAAGAAGGAATTACTGCCGAACCGGAAGCCTTGAATGTCATTGCACTGAAAGCTGACGGCGGCATGCGTGATGCTTTGTCTATTTTCGACCAGGTAGTCAGCTTCACCGGTGGGCACATCAGTTACCAAAGTGTAATTGAGAACCTGAATGTACTGGACTACGAATATTATTTTCGCTTGACGGATCATTTTCTGGCAAACCAGATCAGCGATGCATTGCTGTTACTGAATGATGTGCTGAATAAAGGTTTCGATGCCAGCCATTTCGTAACAGGATTGTCATCCCACTTCCGTGATTTACTTGTGAGCAAAGATCCCGCCACCCTGTCACTACTTGAAGTGGGTGCCAGCATCCGGGAGCGCTACCAGGCACAGGCACAGAAATGTCCGCTGCCTGAAAATTAACTGTTACCTA
>USSR01000690.1 GCA_900557355.1 uncultured Bacteroides sp. | reverse complement strand
GAAGACGACCATTGCGATAGTAATGAATAGCGCTGCACCGATGGATGCTTGTAAAGGTAACCATGCCAATCCTTCTTCCGGCAGCAACATGGGGATGAAAGCCAGTGCCCCGGCGGGAGCAAAGTATTTTCCTGTCCATTCGAAGATGAAGAATAAGGATGCTGCAATGCATAAGGCAATGACGGTTGCCGGCAAGTGGAGATGACGGTATCCGATAATTTGAAATACGGTTCCCAGCGTGGCTGCGGTAGTCAGGAACAGGAATACTTGTGTGGGACGGTTCCTGAATCCTGCTTTGGAATTTACCATTTCCGCAAAAGTAACCATTAGCGGAGGCAATATCATATAAGGATAATCGGTGCTGACGGCAAACATGGATATGAGTCCCACAAAGCATAATAGGGAGAACCATCTGAACAACTCTCTCTTACCGGGTTTTACGGAACTATTCTCCGGTATCCGGCTTCGTATTCCGCATCTCTCCATAATGATTTGCACCGCTACCACCATTGTTGACATCGAAAAGACGGCAATGGGATAAATGACGCTTTCCGTGTGGAGTAAAACGGGTAGCATGCAGGCGGAAATCAAAGGAATCAATGTAGCCCGGCTCATCAGCAGACAGGCGCCGGCGAAAGCAAATGCGAGGCATAGGTTGATTACATAGTATAAGGGCGAGTATCTCACGATGCAAATGCCAGCTACAGCTCCGAGAGACATCAGCAGGATAATCTGCCAACGGCTAACGTTCCACACTCGTTTATCAATAATCAGAAGACCCACAATCAGTGCCGTCATCTCGGGAAATAGAATTTCCTTTTCACCCGTCCATTCCGCTAAACCGACCATTATCAGAATCATCATTAATGATACCAGATATCTTATTTTCTTTTTAGCTTCCATCTTATACTATTTAATACAGGCACAAAGTTACGGGAATTTGCCGTACTATGAAACTTCTTCTCTATCTTTGCGGCCGGAAAATTGGCCGTGGCATCTCTAGCCCGCATGGAAATCCGGGTGCAGCGTCACGCTGCTTATAAGAAAATTCTGTATGCAAAATTTGGTAAAGAAGGAATATCGGATTCCTTTTATTTTGGTTACTTCCCTGTTCTTTTTATGGGGATTTGCACATGCCATACTGGATGTGCTGAATAAACACTTTCAAGATGTGCTGGTTATTACACGTGCCCATTCGGCATGGGTGCAAGTGATGTTCTATCTGGGATACTTCGTGATGGCTATCCCTGCGGGACTGTTTATCAACAAATATGGCTACCGTAAAGGGGTGGTCTTCGGTTTGCTGCTTTACGGGATAGGCTCCCTGCTTTTCATTCCCGGAGAATACTGGATGTCTTTCAATTTCTTTCTTTTCTCCCTGTTTGTCATAGCCTGCGGACTGGTGTTTCTGGAAACAGCCGCTAATCCTTACATGACGGAGCTTGGTGACCGTGAAACGGCTGCCAGCCGTCTTAACTTGGCGCAGTCATTCAATGGCTTGGGCTGTATATGCGGGCCGCTTATCGGTGGGTTGTTATTATTCTCGGAAGGGGGTGAAAGCAATATATCCTTGCCCTACACATTGATGGGAATTATAGTGCTGATGGTGGCACTGGTGTTCTATAAAATCCGTCTGCCGGAGATTGTGCATGGAGAAGATGAGGAAGAAGTGGGCGAGGACGGAGCACGTGGGCTTTGGTCGCACAAGCTGTTTATTTTCGGTATTGCTAGTCTGTTCTGTTATGAGATAGCGGAGATTTCAATCAACAGTTTCTTTATTAATTATGTGGTGGATGATGGTTGGATGAATGCCCGTGATGCTTCTGTGGTGCTTTCGTTCGGTGGTTTGGGATTGTTTATGTGCGGTCGTTTTGCCGGAAGTTGGATCATGCGGTATATCCGGGCGGAGAAGGTGTTGTTTTTCTGTGCGGTGGGTACGGTGGTTACTACGGCCTTGGTGGTGTTTGATCTGGGAGTTTTATCATTGGTAGCCCTGTTCATGGGATATGCTTTTGAAGCTATCATGTTCCCCACCATCTTTGCACTTTCACTGAGAGGATTGGGGAACTATACCAAGCGTGCATCTTCCTATCTGATGATGTCCCCCATCGGAGGAGCGGTAGGACCGCTCATGATGGGGTATGTGGCTGATCAGACCAATATGTCTTTCTCGTTTATTGTTCCGTTGCTTTCGTTCGTCGTGGTGCTGCTCTATGCGTGGAAAGTGAAACAGCGTTCGCTCTGCTAATATCCGAATTTCTCCGCAGCCTTTTCCATCTGTTCGATGATGGCGACTCCGAAGGGACAGTTCGTTTCGCATTGCCCGCACTGGATGCACTCTGAGGCGTGGTGTGTGAGGGCTTTGTAGTGCTCACGCACAGTCTCGGGTATCTCGTTCTGGGCAATGGTCAGGTTGTAGTACTTGTTCACGCTTGCTATGTCGATGCCTACGGAGCAGGGAGCGCAATGTCCGCAATACATGCAATGGCCTTTCCAGGTGAACTTTTCCATGCCTGCCATGACGGCGGTGTAATCTCTTTCTTCTTTACTGGCGGTGCACCAGTCGATGGCTGCCTGCATCTCATCACAACTTCTGCACCCCACCATGATGGAGGCAACAGCCGGACGGGTCAGTGCATATTCGATGCATTGCACCGGAGTCATAGCTTTGCCAAAGGGTGAGTTGGTTTCACTTAGCAAATCTCCGCCGCCATATACCTTCATCACATCGAGTCCTACACCTTTCTCTTCGCACAGTTCGTAGAGCCTTTCCCGTTCCGGATCTATGTTCTGCAGGGAGTGAGCATAGTTTTCATCGGCCCATAAGTCATCTACGTTTTCAGTGGGCGGTTGCAGGTCGTAGCAAGGATTGATGGAGAACATCAGCACTTCAATCAGTCCGCTTTCCACAGCCATACGTGCAACGGTGGGGTTGTGGCTGCTCAGTCCGATATGGCGGATTCTGCCTTCTTCCTTCAGGCGCAGGGCCAGCCGGATGACGGGACCGTTGAATATTTCATGAAAGTCTTCTTCACTGTCCACATAGTGTATCATGCCGATATCCAGATAGTCGGTATCGAGGCGTGCCAACTGGTCTTCGAAGGAGGCGATTGCCTTGTCGATGTCGCGTGTACGCAGATATTGGTCGTTTTCCCAGGTGGTGCACAGGTGTCCTTGGATGATAAATTGCTCACGGCGGCCTGTCAACGCTTTGCCGATGTTGCTGCGTAAATCGGGGTTGGAGGCATACATATCAATAAAGTTGATTCCCTTACTGATGGCGAAATCCATTTCTGCACATGTCTGTTCTTCTGTTTTGCCAACGAAACCTTCGCACCCTAATGCGATGGCGCTGACTGACAAACCGGTATTTCCTAATGTTCTATATTCCATGATGTTTTTCTGTTTCTTAATACGTTTTCGCGAAGTTACTAATAATTTCCGTTCTTCCATTGCCTGAACCTTTCTAAACCTTCTGTTAATACTTGCCGGGGGCAGGCTATGTTGATGCGGACAAAGCCTTCTCCGGTGTCTCCGTACATGCTGCCTTCATTCAGCCAGAGCTTTCCTTGTTCCAATAGCGAGGTTACTATATCTTCCGAGGTACGCTTTAATGAAGAACAATCCACCCATACCAGATAAGTACCTTCCAACTTCGTTACGGGAAACTCCGGCAGATGTTTGGCGAAGAAACTTCTCAAGTAGTTATAGTTATCAAACAAATACCTTTTCAGTTCTTCCAGCCATTCTTCTCCTTCATTATAGGCGGCTATCAAAGCCTCTACTCCGAA
>USSR01000689.1 GCA_900557355.1 uncultured Bacteroides sp. | reverse complement strand
CATCAGGGGAGTACGAATTTCATGGGACATATTCTGAATAAACATTGTTTTCAGCCAATTACTCTGTTCTGCAACTTCCTTGGCCTTGCGCAATTCTTCTTTGGCTTCAATCAATATACGATTCTTTTCATCCAACTTATCCCTTGATTTTTCTAATTTGGCATTGAGTTTTCTCTGTTGCCACAAGAAGACAATAACGACACACAAAATTCCGATAACAGAGAAAAGAATGATACGGGTATTTTGAAGTTGCTTCTCTTGAGAAATCTTTTCCAACCGTCCCTTTTCAGCAGTAAGTTGTTGCAGATTCAGCATAGTAGCAAATTCACCGGTAGCAACTTCTTCGTTCCTTTCTTTCTCCTTCTTCTGTTCCAAGAGAAAGTCACGGTATAATCCGGCAGCCTCTTCTTTACGGTTCATATCCCAAAGAATATCCGCCTTCGTTTTTCTCAGCTGCATCAAAGTGGCTAAATTATTTTTCCTCTTTAACTCAGTTTCCCGCTCATCCAGTACGTTAAGAGCTTTCTGGAAATTGCCGACTTTCCAGTCATAATCAATTTCCACATCATACAAATAGTGTATATGGCGTTTCAAAGAAGGCTCATCCGCATACATTTGCCTACATTTCTCTAATGCCTGACGGGCAGCCACCGTATCTCCCTGCGCAAGATAAAGTGATACATAAACCAAGTTTGCCGTCACTTCATGATAGGGAGACTTGACTGCCTTAAGTGCTTTTTTAAGTAATTCGGGAGCTTTTTCTTCCTCACCCAGATCAATGTATATTTTTGCGGCATCACTGTACTGACAGGATATATTGTATCTTACGACATCGGTATTCTCAAAAATATCTATCTCCTTAAGCATGAATTCCTGAGATTTTTTCATTAAACCTTTCGCCGCATAGACATTGGCTAATGCATAATAACACTCAGCAATACTTTCTTGCTTTCCCTCCTTTTTTGCCTCCTGCAACATCTTTTCCGCTTCAAGAAGAGCAATATTATATTCCCCCTGTATGATATAATAATTAACCAGTCTGGCAGCCCATGCCCAATAATAAAGTTCAGCGTTCCCAACACTCCGGGCAAATCTCTTTAAACGATTGACTCCAGCTATGACACTATCTGTACGATTCTCACCTTGACCATAATAATAATAGTCTAACTTAGCTCTCAAAGCTATTTTAGACATTACTGTATCATTGCATCTGATTGCCATATCCAGCAGTGTATCCGATGCCGTCAGCACTATGGGATCAGTCGGATCACTAAAATGCTTTTTATAGTAAGCATGCATATTTTTGATATGGGTAGAATCCACCGTTTGGGCAAAGACAGTTCCTAAAACCAATTGCAGAAAAACACAGGCAAGAATCGTTTTTTTCATCATAATCTATTTGTCTGTTGTATATTATAGGATGATAAAGATATATCTTATACATGAAATAAAATATCACCTTATCCTGCAAAGTATAGAAATTGACTATTTTTATCCTTTCATTGTATATAATAAACATTTTTTATACATAAAAAGCAAGCTAGTGGATTATGATTCACTTTCATAATATCTATAAACAAGCTGTAATAAAAGAAACTCCGCTTATTATCAATAATTTACAATTGACAATAAACGGAGTCTTTATTATACTAAACGAATAAATTATTTCTGCGTAACTCCTTTCCAATCATCTGTACGGAAAGGTGAAGCCGGAAGGCCAGCACCATTATATAAATTACAAACCGGATTATCGGCCCATCCATAGCGAACAGCAACGGGATATAATACCTCCGGAGAACTTACCACAATCTTATCGCCTTGTATTTCTGCTTTTGCCCAGTGGAATTTATGATCACGTCCGGCAATAGAAAAACCTTGTAATGCTTTTCCGTCACCACTCTTTAAACCACCTTCAGTATGGTCGAAAGAAAGGATGATCTTATCTCCATCTACCTCATAGGAGTGGTACATAGGGCCTGAATAAGGTATTTGCTCTCCATAGGTCTTGGCACGGGCTATCAATGCCAAACGATGACCAACTGCCTGTTTATCCTTGGGGTGAATATCATTTGCTTCGCCTTTATCTATGATTACCGCCATACCTGTATTTGCCACAGACAATGTACGGGTTTGTGCTTCGCGAAGTTCCGCCCAATCAGAATCAACCGGTTCCGGAGATACAGGTTTAAAATTGGCTAACTGTACAAAGTAGAACGGAAAATCCTTGCCCCAATCTTTACGCCAGTTCTCAATGACTAACGGGAAAAGTTCACGGTATTGGTAAGCACGTGAAGCGTTGTTTTCTCCCTGATACCAGATAGCTCCACGAATACCGTAAGGCACTAATGGGTGGATCATCGCATTATACAAAGATGTCGGCAGATTAGGATTCTCGGACATGTCTTTGGGAGGCATTCCCTCTTTACGGGCATCAGCCGCCACTTGATATTTCCACTCTCCTGCAAGGCTAATTTGCTCTCCATTGGCAGAACGAAGATAAAGATCGTTCGGCATGCCGCAACCACCGCCTGTATCTACAATACGAATGGCAAGACTCAGTTGTCCGGCTTTGACTAATTTACCGGGAACGGTATAATTACGCTGAATAGTATAACCAGTAGTGCGTCCTACTTCCTGACCATTCCAATACGTTATATCATTATCATCGATAGTTCCTAATATCAATTGAACCTTTTTACCTGCCCAGGATGCAGGAATATCAACGGTCCGGCGGAGCCAGATTAGTCCGTCAAAGCCATTAAGCCCCTGCTCCTCCACCATACCGGGAAATTTCATTTTTGCCCAGTTACTATCATCCAAAGAAACTTCTGCCCGTACCGGTTTCCCGGCAGCAAAACCTTCATCCACACGATTATTCCAAGCTTCCAAAGTTTTCAGATATTCCGCTTTCATCGCAGTTTTATCAGGCATGGCACGAACTTCCTCTACTACATTGCTAAAGTCCGGCATCTCTTGCAGCACTTTCCCACTTATCCAGGATTCTACATTTGTTCCTCCCCAGGAAGTATGAATCAGTCCCACAGGCACATTCTGCTTTTCAGAGATTTCACGACCAAAGAAATAGGCAGTAGCCGAGAAATTAGGAATAGTTTGCGGCGAACATACTTGCCAGCCATTATCACGGACTTTGATATCGGACTCCGGTTGGGTACTCGTCACATGTTCTACATGTAATAAACGGATATTGGGGTGATCAGCTACAGAAACCTCTTTCTTATAGTTCATAATCTTTCCCCAACCTTCCAGAGGCATTTCCATATTAGATTGTCCGGAACATATCCAGACTTCACCAATCATTACATTTTTTAATACTAGTTTCTGTCCGTCGGTCAGCGTAAGTTCATAGGGTCCACCCGCTTCGGGGGTGCGGACAGAAAGTTTCCATTTACCCTCTTTGTCAGCCTGTGTCTCATACGTCTTTCCATCCCAGGAAGTTGTTACTTTCACCGTTTTCATCGGCTTAGCTTCACCCCATATAGGAGCATCTGCCTGCTGCTGCAGTACCATATTATCCGAGAACATCGGTGGCAATACAACCTTGGCAGAGATTGTACCGGATAACATCAGCAAAGCTGCAAATAAAATACATTTGTTTCTCATATTATTTAATTATTGATTTAAACAGAGGCATTGCAAACAGCCGCATTATAACACACAACCGCTCCAATGTCAGAAAGCAAAGATAAGTAGAATTTCATATTTGAAATAGCGTTATTGCCCTAATAAATGCAATAATCTTTCCATTTATCACGCTAAATAGAAAGATATTCCTA
>USSR01000688.1 GCA_900557355.1 uncultured Bacteroides sp. | reverse complement strand
ACAACACAGATTCAAGAAACAGTAGCATACTGAACCTAATTCAGTCGTATAGTGAATGCAGCACACCAGAATAATATTGATAATCAAGAAGTTACAAAAAGCACAGTCAAAACCTTGATAAATTACAACAAATCAAAATATCATTGTGCTCATTTCGTAGCGGGATTGAACACAGAGGTACGAAGTATCCACCTCCCCTTTAGGGGATTCGGGGAGTATTCAACCCCTGCTTCGCATCACTTATTGAACCTCTGCAAGAACTCCGCCAGGTTCTCCCCTTCTTCCAGGCCCAGCTTTTTCCGAAGGCGATAACGGCTGATTTCCACTCCGCGCAGAGAGATGTTCAGCAAGGGAGCTATCTCTTTGGAGAGCAGGTTCATCTTGATATATGCACAGAGCAGTTTATCCTTGTTGTTCAATTCGGGATATGCCTCTTCGAGTTTTCTGAAGAAGTCGTGGTACACAGAGTCAAAGGTGCTTTGGAAAGCCTGCAAGTCGTCATCGTGCTCAATATTCGTTTCAATCTGTCCCAGTAACCGAAGTGTTTTACGCCGGAGGGAAACCAAGTTTTCTTCACTGATGGAATGGGAAATGCCTAATACTTCTTTCTTGATACCCATCAGCATCTCATTCTTGCGCACAATATTCAAGGTAGTACGGATTAGTTCTTCTGATTTATGGCTTAACTCTGCCTGCAAGTTCTCCTCTTTCAGTGAGTCAATCTTCTGGTCTTTCAATTCACTCTCTTTCTTGAATTCTTGTTTCTGCCTGTAGAGCTCCAGCTCTTTTTGCATCAACAGATGCTTCCGGCTGACAGCTATGCGATAGGCTATATAATATAGTAGTAAACCCACAGCGACTGCATATATCAAGTAGCTCCACCAGGTGCGATACCAAGGGGGCAAGATTTCAAATGAGAACGAAGTCATTACCAACTCCTGGTCTTTATCGGTCATCAATTTTACGCTAAACACATACTTACCTTCATGCAGACCCGTAAATTCTTTAATAGTATTCTCACTGTACTCGTTCCATTCTCCCCTTTCGCTCCCCTCGCTCAAGCGATAGGAAAAAAGAGCCGATTGGGATGCATCGTTACTGTTCACATTATACTCTATGCGGAGGGAGTTGTGTTTATAGGGAATAGTGACAAGAGAATCTGTGTAATGATAGCTACGCCCGTAAATCAATGAGTCGCGTCGTCCTGTGAGATATACACGGCGTATCTGTAGAGATAGCTTTTCCTTACCCACAGCCGTCGATGAAAAGCGTACCAGGGAAAAACCTTCTTCCGTTCCCACCACAGCTTGCCCGTCATATACATTTACATGCTCATAGTTCTCTATCAAAGAGCCCTTCAAGAATGTGTCATGAGGCAATTTTGAATAGGTATTCTTCACAGCATCGTAGCGCAACAACTTGAGAGCTTCACCTGAAACGTACCATATATTATGGGCCATATCCATGGTGAGATAACTGTAAGCGGCTTTCCCGTCCAACATATTTTCCAACTCATGATATTCTTCCAGACTATCCGTGGCTTGATTGTAGCGCCACAACCCGTAATGTGACACTGCAACTGTTTCACTGTTTACCTGCGTCAGAAATATATCATAACCGGAAGGGAAAGCGCTATGGTTATACTTTTTCAAACTTACCACTTCCTGCAAATCATCCGACAGAATCAAGCGGCAGACACCTCTGTCCTTATTTGTCACCCATAACGCATTACCCGAACTTTCAGCCATTAGGCTTTTTGCAGCATAAGTGAAATTCTTAAGCCGGAAAGCAGGCTGCCAACGCCCGGCCACTTTTTTCAGTAAATGCAACCCACTATATTTACCATAAGTACCCGCAATCAGCACATCCGGGCGACCGTTCAAAGGGACAAGGCTCCTGACACCTTTTATACCATCCAAATGCTCCATCTTATCGCCGTCTATCACAAAGACACCGTTGTCCGAAGCACAGAACAGCTTACCGTCATAGTTTAGGAAAGACCACATCTGTCCACCGGTTCCGGGAACAAAAGTCATCGGTATCTCTTTGTTCAGTTCAGTGGATGGTAGTGTTGTATAAAGGCCTTGATTGGAAGCCAGATACAACTTACCCTGATAAACGATAGAAGAATATCCGGACCCAATGACCGGTTTATTACCATATAGAGAAGAAACGGGCGAACTCAAATGTACACAGTCAATGCCATTATCCAGCCCCAACCAAAGGTTGTTCAGCGCATCGAAAGACATACTGAGCACTGTTTTGTTCTGCAATCCACTATTAATGGAAATCACATTCATTTCATCCTTTTCCAAATCAAGCAAACAAACCCCATCCTGCACAGAGCCAAGTGCCAGCAAAGACTGGTTAAGAGCAGCACAAAACACACGATTGTGCTGCATAAAGCTATCTGCAACACTATTGAACTTCTGCACCGTCTCGCCATCATAGATAAAAAGGCCGTTGTAACGGGTGGCTATCAGAATCTTGCCACTATAGGGTAATAGTCCCGATACCCTGCCCAGCATCTCCGAACCCGGCACCAAACTGAACTTCTTTCCATCCATCACCAGAACTCCCTCGGCCGCACCGATATAGAACTTATTATATAAAATGGCCGACGTATAAATCTCACCCGGATACTCCAAGTATTCCAACTTATTATTTTCCCAGTAGAACAAACTACGGTCTGATTGGAAATAGATTCTCTCTTTATCCTGCAATATGTTCCATATCACGCCAACTATTGAATTCGGGGGCAAATTATCCGAAAGGCATGTATAGTCCAATCCGCCCAGCCTGTTTGGAGTGAAATAACCGAACCACCCGATTCCACCGATATAAATCCGTCCGTCATTCCCTATTCTCATGGCCCGCGCCTTTGCATTACGTATAGGGTAAAGATTCCAGCTTGCACCGTCAAATTCGAGTAAACCGTTACTATTGGCCACATACATCCAACCGTTATCGTGTTGCTGTAACATCCAGTTTTGATTACCTGCCTTATAAGTATGGCGGGTATAGTTCGTTACCGGGCGTTGCCATCCTGCATTCAACTGCACCGACAGCAATAACAAAAGGGTAAGTATAAAATAGGACTTGCTTTTCATAGCGGTCAACATTTGCGTTTATGAAGCAAAGATAACTCCTTTACTCTAAAGTAGTATTCCACCACATCATCTTTAACAGATTTATTCAGAAGAAGCATACTTGAAAGAAAACGTACTTATAACCAACACCTTACAACATTCGTGAGAAAGTAATGATGTAGTCAAAACCGGCATTTGATGTAATTATGATGTAGCCGATTTCGGAATACGAATGCCTCATACCTGTATATTTGTCATTACTCTACAGAAGAATGCATGGAAATCGTTCTTCTTAATTTTAAATCAAAATATAGTAGTATGAAAACACTCTTGAAGAACAGTCTGACTTTTCTTTTGATGCTGATGCCGGTATTGGCTTTCGCCCAGCAAGCACCTCAGATAATGAATGTCAGCGCACGCCAGACGACATCCCTCGACGGGCAGTGGAAAACAATTGTAGATCCTTTTGAAAACGGCTACTACGATTACCGTCTGAAACCCTATGACGGAGGTTATGCCCAGGACAAGACTTATTCCGACAAGACCAAGTTGCAGGAATACGACTTTGAAACGGATAAACTGCTGTTTGTTCCCGGAGACTGGAACACACAGCGTCCGCAATTGTATTATTATGAAGGAACCGTATGGTACCGCAAACATTTTGAATACTCCTTGCAGCCGGGCAAGCGCCTTTTCCTAAACTTCGG